>CAMBSI010000006.1 GCA_945870555.1 Staphylococcus epidermidis
GTCATCATTTATACCTACCGCTCAAATAACAATGGGTTTGCCATTTATTACACAGGTGGCCCAACTGGTATTTCTGCACTCTTGAGTGATGAACAAAAACAAACCTTAGATGCGAATGGTTTATCCATGCCAGCAACAATTTTAGACGCCACCACATTAACCTTGTCAACCCTTGGAAGTAATGGTTCAACAATCGCTTGGACGTCAAGCAATAGTTCGTTAATCAATGCCACCACCGGTGAAGTCATCATTCCAGAATCAGCACAAGCGGTTACCCTAACTGCGAGCGTGACGATTGGATCACTGGTCGCAGTCGTGAAAACCTTTGTGATCGTGGTCGGATTATTAGAAAATACAGATTTAGTTGATTTCGACGGTTTAGCATTAAACACCATTGGTTATTCTGAAGTGAAAGTTTTATGGAAAAACCCATCAGGATCAAGTGCTGGCAAAACCTTCGTCGTCGGTGATGCAACTGGATTTGCTTATATCTTTAATAGCGCAGTACTCAGCATCAACGTCGGTGACTTTGTTGGCCTCAACTATAAGGTTGGCGCATTCCGTGGTTTAAATCAAATGACGGAAGTGCAAGTCCTTACCCCAGAAGCAGAAACCGCGCCAACCATCTTAACACCAACTACATGGACATCAACGGAAGCCACAACCTTTGCTACATCGTTAAAAATTGGTGTTCGTTATGTCACGTTTGAAAATGTCATTGGCTATCAAAGCAGTACATTCACGAACGGTTATTTACCAGGTTTTGGAGTCAGACAAATTCAACTTAACGGCGCAGATTCAACCTTAAGAAATACGAAGTTTAACGTTACCGGTTGGATGATTGGCCGTAGCGGAGACGCCCCAGCTAATAGCATCACCATTCAAGGCGAATTGTATTCAAGTCCTGTAGCATTAAGTGATGCTGAAAAGCTCGCTTTAGCTTCAGAACGTTATGTTGCACCTAATGCAAATCCTGCCTTAACCGGTAACTTGACGCTTCCAACGACCACCACGCCATCAGGCACAACAATCACTGCTAATATAGCTTGGACATCATCGAACACGGATGTTATTTCTAATACGGGGGTTGTGACTCGACCAGCTATTGGGTCTTCTGATGCAGACGTAACCATGTCTTATGTTTTAAGTGTTGGTGAGTTATCTACAGTATCAAGGGATATTGCATACACAGTAAAAGCTTTAGAGGATTTACCTGCAGTTTTTGCAACTGATCTCTTTATTAACTTCTATATGGAAGGTTCAACGGGCAATAGAAAAGTTATTGCAGTTCATAACAATACTGGAAGTACTGTTGATTTATCAAATTATAAAATTGGGTCGCTCAATAATCTCGTTGCAGCTCCTGTTGCAGCAAATATTCTTGGACCAACATTATCGGGAAATCTTGAACAAGGTAAATCGATCATTATTCATCATGCTGACATGACCAATTCTGCTGTAGCCGGATACATTGCCGAGTTTAAAACCATGGTTGACACTTTACCTACCGGAAATATTGCTGTGACCAATGGATATACGTTTAACGGTACGCAAGGCGATGTAATGGCAGTAGCCAAAAACATTTCAGGAACTTGGACCTTTGTTGATTTTTTAGGAGAATGGACAGCCGCGATTTCACCCGGATCCTCAGGTGCTTGGGAAACGTCCTATACAAAAGATAAATCTTTATATAGAAAATCAACTGTTGTAAATCCAACCACAACCACGGATTGGACCGAATGGGATGTAGCAGACGTTCATTCATTTGATTCTAGAACATATACTTGGCGTTAATTTCGATTATAAGCAAACAAAAAGGTGCTTTATTAGCACCTTTTTCTTTGAAGAACAAAGTATGAATCATTACAAAAAATACATATCATTGTTTCTTTACTTGATTTTTTCAATCGTGAGTTCTATCCTTGCTATCACTTTTTCCCAAGCTTCAAAGATTGTGGATTTTTTGGCAGTTAATCAGGAAACCTTAGAAGAAAATCCCCTTGCTTTCTTTTCTGCAACTGCAATCGCAAATCGCCACGACGGTAGTGATGCATTTGTGGTTGAAGAACCCATTATTGATCAACTTTATTCATCGAGTGATATTGAATTTCGCTTTCGTTTGTTTACACTTGTTTCCTTTCAAGAAAATGATGTTAATGACATCCTTGTTTTTTACTTAGATGATATTTTAGTTGACGATGAATTGGTCTTACCGGCTGATGATGGTGAAGTTGATATACGGATGAAGATTGAGTTTAACCAACCCATCGCTGAGAACCAATCCATTTTTCAAACCATACCGTTTGTAACTGGGTATGACGCTACCACTAGGGTTATCTTCTTTGAATACAGCCAATTTAATGATGCGATTCAACCCTTAACCATTCAACGTATTGAAATTGTGTATGCCGTTCTCGATATCGGTTTAACTTCTACACTGGTGATGGATGAAGATGTCATGTCTCTCATTGATGACATGACCTACCAACCTTCCGTGATGTACGCCGACAGTTATTTAACCAATCCATCCATTTATTATGATGCGATTTGGTTAACGCGTTTCAAGGAATTCAATATTTATGATGTTTATTACTTAGGTGGCGTTTTTTTATTCTTACTTCTGATTGGATATTTTTCATTTATTTATCCAAACATGCGGCAGAAGAAAACTTTGAATTCCAATACCGATACAAAGGGAAACATTCTATAATTAAATTATGAAAAAATTCATCTCAGTCTTATCACTTTTGTTGGTTGCGGCATGTAATCCGAGTACTTCTTTAAGTGAATCATCTTCATCCTTTGTTTTTAGTTCTAGTTCAGTTAGTGTCGAGAGCTCATCAGAACTTGAGGTTTTACCAAATTTAGTCTTTTCTAAATTGATTACCGGCACCGCTTCACGTAACAATGTGATAGAACTTTATAATGCAGGAACAACTGGGCTTGATCTATCATCCTTCTCGATTGATTTTTATTCGAATGGATCAGAGGAAGTGACAGCCTCAATCGAACTGTCGGGTTCGTTAAGTGAACAGAGCTTTTTCATCATCGGAAGTGCAAACACAACGACCGAAGGCTTACTTGAAAAAATGGATTTTGTTTATCCTTCTGTATCGCTTCCGTTTAATGGCAATGACTATATCGCCATCACCAAGGATGGCCTTAAAATTGACGTTCTTGGATATTTAGGCTCAGACTTCGACTATTCAAAAAATGTGACGCTCATTCGCTTGGGTGAAACCGCCTCATACCAAGCTTCGGTCAACTATGATCCATTCCAATTTATTCGTTACATTCCGGATTACACAACGAGTCTTGGTTTGGATACCCATCCGATTAAAACGATTGACCAATTGATGGAAGGACCAATGCTAGAAGAACGTTATCTTTCGATGCCTTATGTTCAAGTTGGCAGCACAACCGTTGGTGGTGGTGGGGCAGTTTTAACAACGAATTCTTCAGTTGCCGATGGTGATACGGCGTTTTTTTCAGCGGGAAATGGATTTCCTGGTGGATCGGTCAGATACTACTACATCAATACACCTGAAGTAGATGGTAGTTATACAAATGCTGAGCCATGGGGATATGTGGCGAGTAAATATCACAAAGAATTTATCATGAGCAATCGAAACAGTTCAACATTTCGCGTTCAATCGATTCCCGGTGGTGCTCTAAAAGAAGTGAACAATCGAAGCCTTGGTCTCATATGGGTTAATGGTCAACTCGCACAATTTTTAATTGTTAGGGAAGGTTTAACCGAAGATGTGGGCATGAGTTTTGGTGCAAGTGATTTGTTACTCACCGACCGTGACGTTCCTTATTTAACCTTTTTGCAATTTGCGGAACATCAAGCAAAATTAAATGGTTGGGGAACAAAAGGTTATCCCATTCAATTAACCGGTGAAAAATCTCCTGACTGGAATTATCAAGCGAATGGTGGCGTCGGGGCTTTATCCACCACCAATCCAGTCTGGTTACCCCATATCGAATTACCTTGGTAAAATACAAAACCCGCTTGAAAAAGCGGGTTATTTTATGTTTTGGTGCAGGTAGGGAGACTCGAACTCCCAAGGGTTACCCCATACGCCCCTCAAACGTACGCGTCTACCAATTTCGCCATACCTGCGCGAATATGATTATAACCAAAATGCGCGTTAATTAAAAGAAATTAAACAGAAAATTGGCTAATAAGAAGTAAATTAGCAGAGAACTAAAGTCAACCAAGGTTGTTAAAAAAGGCGAGGACATCACCGCTGGATCTTTTTTTAACTTGAGGGCAAGTAATGGGACTAAACTCCCTAACATTTTTGAAATGATAATTGCCACCAATAACGTTAAACTGACGAGACCAGAAAGGCGCGTGATAAAAAACCACCAAGCTTGCTGATACATTGGTAAATCCATATCTAGTGGTAAACGAATAAAGCCTGATGCTAATTGGATAAAAATGAATCCAAAGGCGAATAGACTTGTTAAACATGCAGTTAGGAGTGCAACATTTAATTCTTTTTTCACCACAAATCCAAAATCTTTCATCGAGATTTCTTTAACTGCAATTGCACGCGTAATCATCGCAACCGATTGATTTCCAGTATTACCACCGGTATTCATGATTCCTGGAATAAATGCGGTTAAGATAACCACACTTTCTAAAGTGCCTTGGAACTGATTAATGGTAAAGGTTGAAATCGCACCCAGGACCATCAGTCCAATAATCCACGGAACCGATTTCATCACAATTGCATTCGGTTTACTTTGGCGATAATTTCCGTCTAAAGGTTGAATCGCAGCCATCTTTAAAAAGTCTTCACTGGCTTCTTTATCGATAACGTCAACAATATCATCGATCGTGATAATGCCCACCAAATGATTCGATTCGTTTAAAACGGGAATAACGGACAAGTCATAACGCTTAAATAATTGGGAGACTTCTTCTTGGTCGGTATGCACAAAACACGATATAAACTCACGATTCATGACCTCTTGGACTAACATATTGGATTCATGAAAAACCACATCTTCAATATAAATAATGCCTTTTAGAAAACGCTTTTCATCAACAATAAAGTTTGAGTAGATTGTTTCTTTATCGCGACCGACTTTTCGAATCTTATCTAATGTTTGACCAATCGTGGCCGTCTCAGCGATGGTCACATATTCTGTTGTCATGATACTGCCAGCAGTGCCAGGTTTGTAATTGAGCAGGTTATTGATATCTTGGCGAATAGAAGGATCTGCAACTTTGAGGATGCGAGAAACAAGATTTGCAGGCATATCAGAAAGGAAGTCTGCTACGTCATCTTGATAGGAGTGATTGATTAAATCCACCAATTGTTTATCACTAAAAATATGAAGAAGGTTTTCTTGCTGCTCAGGGGATAAATGTGAAAAGAGTTCAGATGTATGATCTGAATTACAAGTCCGAAAAATAAATAACAAATCCTCCGGATGGCTAAGGTGATTCATGATGGATGCTAAATCAATCACGCGGTACTTTTCAAACAAATGTCGGATTTTCTTTACATCTTTTTTATGAATGTAAGATTTTAAAGTGTTTAACGTTATTAATTTATTTGACATTTCCATATCATTTTACCTCTTTTCATATAAAATTATAAGTAAGAATGGATATGGAAGCCGTCAAAGACCACTTACCTCATCCAAAACATAAAATTCAAAAACAAAATTGGGTTATTTTTTTCTTTTTCTTGTCGATTGGAATTGGCGTCCTATTTACAACCATATCCTTACAAAATGATCTGAGTAACCTTGATTTTTCTGCAATCTTAAACGCGAGTCAAACTTGGTTAGCAAATTGGCCGATGATGGTCGTTGCAATCATGATGCTAGTGACCATCATGGTCACTAGTGGCATTCGTTACCAACTCTTGTTAAGAAAAGCGAAATCTGAAGTCCGCTTTCGCGAAAGTTTGATGTTTGGTATTCTTGCCAGGTATTACGTATTAATTACGCCTTGGGCTTTAGGATCTCAACCAATTTTAATTGGCCTACTTTATCAACGAAAATATTCGATTGGTCAAGCGACGAATGCAGTCATGTTAGATTTATTGATGATGCGTTTAAGTATGGCAATGATTGTTGCGGTCGCGCTCCTAGGATTTTCTCATTTGGTTTCGCCAGTCATTATCACGATTGCTTGGATCGGTTTTTTCTTAACTTGTGTCTTTCCTATTTTATTGGTGTTAGGTTCAGTACAACCATGGCTAGAAAAATTGGTAAAGAGTCTAATTCACTTCGCATTTCCTAAAAAACATCCAAAAATGATCCAATCGATCGAACATAGTTTGACTCAATATCGCCAAGCTTTTAAAGAATATCGCCAACATAAACAAGGTATGTTTTTTGTATTTTTGTTTGCGTTGATTTCTCAAATTGCAATGTTATCGATACCGTATTTTTTGTTGGCAAGTTTTTCACAAGATATTTTCAATCCTCAATTTGGATTGTTTACTTTTTGGAACTTGGTCATGATGATGGCAATTGCAAATGTGATCATAGGCGTTGCCCCTACCTTAGGAAGTGCTGGAGCAGCGGAACTAACCTTTGCAACCTTTTTCTCGATATTTCTAAGTGGTAATTTTATGTTTTGGGCGATATTACTATGGAGAGGGATGTTGTTTTACGTTTGGTTAATCATTGGAATCCTGATGAGTTTGTCCTTAAGTTTAACCCAAAAAAAATCCAAGAAAAAAGCGCAAAAACTTGATTTAAAGTTTCCTTTAAAAGTATTTATATTTAATGATGGTTTTTTTCCCATGATTGACGGGGTCGTTCGTGCGGTCGATGGTTATGCAAAGTATTTAGTTTCCAAAGGGATTGATGTCACGGTCGTGGTACCTTTTAATGGTGATACAAAACCATTCCCTTATCAAGTGATTGCCATTCCTCAATATAAAATTCCTGGTTTTTTTTATCCTGTCCCATATGGTGTTAATCGAAAAAAAATATGGAAAAAACTCCAGTATGACGGTCCGACGATTTATCACGCTCACACACCCTTTTTGTTAGGTCATCTTGCATTGAGACTATCAAAGCGATTTCAAGTTCCGCTTGTCACAACCTTCCATAGCAAATATTTCGATGATTACTATGCGGCAACCAAAAATCGCTTGGTTTCAAATATTTTAAAGTATTTCACCATCAATTATTTTCGAAAGTCGAATGCGATTTGGACCGTTTCTGATGCGACTGTGAAGACCATTCATGCATATGGATTAACCGATCGACCCATCAAAGTTATCTCCAATGGCGTGGATATCAAACCAAATCCTTGGATAGGAAAAGAAAAAGAAAAAGTACTCAAGACATATGGCATTCAATCTGGGGTGCCAATTCTATTGTTTGTTGGTCAACTAATTTGGCAAAAAAATTTAAAACTCATCATCGACACCTATTCATGCTTAGAAAAAAAAGGGTTCACATTTCAAGCAATGTTTGTTGGTGATGGTCGTCACCAGGATGATATCAAAGCCTATGCAAAAGACTTAAACCTGCAATCTAACATTATCTTTACAGGTCAAATCAAGGATTATCAAGTTTTATCAACGATATATGCCTTAAGTCATTTATTCTTTTTCCCATCTGCATACGATAACGATCCGCTTGTTATCAAAGAAGCGGCCGCTCACGGTTTGCCTTCCCTTGTCTTAGCAAACACTTCCGTATCAACGTTAATTCATCATGACGATAATGGCTTCATTCAAGATGGTGATGCCAATTTATTTGCAGAACGAATCATCAATATTTTCCTAAATCAGCAAAAACGAACGCTTGTAGGTTTGAACGCAAAGGCAACTTTGGTGAAGGGATGGAATGAAACCTTATTAAGTTTAATCCCTTCTTACGCATCCGTGATTGATGACTATTATTCAACGTAAATTTTTCATATAATAGAAACTATATGAAAACAATATTGGTTGAAACGTCGGCAAGGCATATCCACTTAACACAAAAAGATTTGGAAGTCCTTTGTGGGGTTGGTTTCAAAATGGAATCCATTCGCCCATTATCCCAACCAGGGCAATATGTGGCAAATGTAAGACTCACATTGGTTGGCCCTAAAAAGAGTATAGAAAATGTGGTGGTTTTAGGTCCTGTTCGACCCGCATCTCAAGTTGAAGTTTCTGCAACTGAAGCTAGAATGTTAGGGGTCAATCCACCGATTCGTGAATCTGGAGATATTCAAGGTTCGTCCTCGATTACCATTGTTGGACCCAAAGGCCAAATCACCTTAGCTCAAGGTTGTATCATTGCCAAAAGGCATGTTCATATGACCCCTATGGATGCGCAGTATTTTGGAGTTACCGATAAGCAAATGATTTCTGTCAAGGTTCAGTCAGTTTCAAGAAGTCTTATTTTTGCCGATGTAGTCGTGCGTGTTCGGAAGGATTTTGCATTAGCGATGCATATTGATACCGATGAAGCGAATGCTGCAGGTTTAACTGGTGATACCCAAGGTGAAATCATTCGATAGGCGTGTTTTTGAATTAAATTATCTTTTTTTAGTATAATGCAACTAAGGTCATATCCCGACACTGTGAAAACGGACCGAACACAGTAGCAACTCTAGGTATCTAGTAAGTGCTGGTCCAAGCGGAGCTCCACCTCCGAACGATATGAGCGAAAGTTTCTTACACACTTTCCATCGTGGAAAGTTTTTTTATTCAAGGAGGACACAAGAATGAAAGAATCCATGTTATTCACTTCCGAAGCAGTTGCTGAAGGCCATCCTGATAAAGTTTGCGATCAAATTGCAGATGCAATCCTTGATGCCTGCCTTGCTTTGGATTCACAAGCCCACGTTGCCATTGAATGTTTTGCTGCAAAACAAAAGTTATTGATTGGTGGCGAAGTCAGATTTTCTTCACCTAAAATCCAACGACCAGACATCAAGAAAATTGCAAAGGATGTCATGAGAGAAATTGGTTATACCAATCCTGTGTTAGATTTTTCAGTTGATCAAGTTGAAATTTTTGACTGGGTACAAACCCAATCAGAAGATATTAATCAAGCCGTGAATAAGGAAGAAACCACCGCTGGCGATCAAGGTTTAATGTTTGGTTATGCCACTGATGAAACCGAAGGATTTATGCCGCTCGCGATTGTGTTAGCCCAAAAACTTGTTCGGGTGGCATCAAGACTAAGAAAACAAGGTCAATTCCCATATGCTCGGCCAGATATGAAGTCACAAGTCACAATCGCATATGAAGGTAAGAAATCTCGGGTGGATAAAGTCGTCATGTCCATTCAACATGATCCAAATACCCCGTTTGTCGCATTCAAAGAATTTATCTTGGATAAAATCATTAAACCGGTGGTTGCTTCATTCAAGTTGAATCAGGATTATGAAGTATATATTAATCCTTCCGATCGATTTGTGATTGGAGGCCCAGCGGGTGATACAGGCTTAACGGGTAGAAAAATTATTGTGGATACTTATGGAGGTTATGCTCGTCACGGTGGCGGGTCATTTTCTGGAAAAGACGCAACCAAGGTTGATCGATCAGGGGCGTACTTAGCAAGATATATTGCCCTCAATCTTGTTGCAGCAAAAGTTGCAAAAAAAGTTGAAGTTCAACTTGCCTACGTGATTGGACAATCTAAACCAGTATCCATCGCTTTATTCACATTCGGAACCTTAAAAAAAGGTTTAACTGAACAGCAAGTTCTTGAAGTGATCAAAAAAGTATTTTTCTTTAAACCTGGCGAGATTATTGAAAAATTCTCATTAAATAAACCTAAATTCCGATATCGTGATTTGGCAATATATGGCCATTTTGGTAGACCAGACCTTGATGTCCCCTGGGAAAAAACCGATCGCGTTAACGCGATATTGTCAAGTTTAGATTAAATCAAGATAAACCTATGCATTCAATTTAAAAATTGAGATAATGGTAATATGAAAAGGAGTGGAAAATGAAATACCAAATTATCGGTAAAAATATTGAAGTTACCACCGCCATTTCGAATACCATTCAAAAAAAACTCAATCGATTAGATAAATTCTTTGTCATTAAAGATGACGTGACATGCCGCGCACTTGTTAGGTCTTACAAAGTTGGTGCTAAGGTTGAAATCACCATCTTCACCACGATGATGGATTTAAGAGCCGAAGTTAAGAACGATGATCTTTATGCGGCGGTCGATCTTGCATTAGATAAACTTGAAAACCAACTCAGAAAATTAAAAACGCGCTTAAAAAATCATAAACAAAAAAGTTTGGGTGAATCGATCAATTTAGAAGCAATTGGCAATGAAGAAAAACTTACGAAAAATGATGACGTGGTTCGTACCAAATCCATGTTTTTGAATCCAATGACCATGGAAGAGGCCATCACAAGGATGGAAGCCCTTGGTCATAGTTTCTTCGTTTATCTGGATATTGAAGATAAACAAATTAGTGTCTTATATCATCGTCATGACGGTGGTTTAGGACTTATCCAAGCAGAAAACAAACTACAATAACGCATGGCAAAATTAATCGCAATCGATTTAGATGGAACGTTGTTTTATCCAAAAAAACGAATTAAACTTGTTTCAAAAGAGAATATTCAGTTTTTGAAAGCAGCGCAAGAAGCTGGACATGAAGTTGCTTTTGTCACTTCTCGAAATCGTCAGTTTGTCGAGAAGGTGTTAAAGGAAATTAAACTAAACATTGATTTTGTATGTAGAAACGGGTCTGTTGTTGTTCACAATCAACAAGTGATTTTAGATGAAGTGATGCGTCATCAAGATGTTGAAATGGTGACCCAATTTATTTTAAAAAATCATGATCGCATTATGTTTTCAATTGATACAAGAGAAAAATCCAACATCGTCTATACAAGTGATTATGTATGGTATTTAAATGCTTTATATCGGTTCTATTATTTTTTACAAGGGCGTTATCGTGAAAATTATGATAAAAACAACGATTCATTTTTAAAGGAAATTCAACATTCGAATTCTATTCAACGTCTTTTGATTTATTTTGGGATCGGAAAAAAAGCAAAACAAACTGCCTTGACCGTCAGTGATGGGTTAAAAAAGAAGTTTCCTAACTTGGAAATTGCATGGATTAATGGTTTAATTGAAGTTGCTTCACTTGGAACAAATAAGGCAAATGGGCTGAAACGTTTAATGGAGGCCAAAAAGTGGTCTGCCAAAGATGTCATCGTCGTTGGGGATTCTGGAAATGATATCCCAATGTTTAATGCTTTTTCAAATAGTTATTGTATGTCCCATGCCCATCCTCAAGTTAAAAAGCATGCCAATCACATCATTGATCGCGTTCACCATTTAAGCAAAGTGTTAAATCTCAAATAGCGTTTGATTAAAACTCCAAGAATTGATAAAATAAAAAAGGATTTGATATGGCAAAAAAAATAAAACAACCGTTCACCTTAGCGCAAACCATTTTGGGCAGCTTATCCCTACTCTTCATTTTTTCAGGTCTCACATTAGGAATATTAGGTTTCCTTAGAGATTTACTCAATTTACCCTATGATCAAAATTGGATTCGAATTGCAGAAACTGCGATGAATGAGTTCCTTAATACAGAACTCCCATGGCAACTGTGGGGTTCATTCCTACTCTTTATCGGCGCGATCATATTCACCTTGTTAATGAATCAAATGTCGAATGAAGAAGATCGTTTAAAAGAAAAAGCTCAACGCCGATCACAACGACTTCAAGATGCAAAGATTGCTGAATAAGCAATCTTTTTTCTTCTCCAATCATGAATGATGAAAACACAATATAAGCATGGTCGGTTTTATACACTGGATCAAAACTTGCCCTTTGTTGAAGAAATTTGGGTAGAAAATGGTTTGATTGTTCATCTAGGAAAACACCCTTTTTGGCAAGCTGATCAAACGGTGGATGTCCAAGGTTGGATGGGTTTACCTGGATTGGTTGATGCCCATTTACATATCCTTGGTTATGGGGAAAAACTCACGTTATTAAATCTTGAAAAAGATCCGAATCCTCAACGCGTCCTTCAAAAAATCAAAAGTAGGTTTCAGGGAAAATTTTTATATGTTCAGGGTCATGTTGAACAAGCGCTCACCAAAGTTGATTTAGATTTCATTTCCTCAAGCGTTCCGATCCTCATACGCCATGCGGATTATCATGGGGCGACAGTGAATACACCATTATTAAAATTAATAGGTTTTAACGATCATCCTACCGGCATTTTACATGAAGCAGATGCAATGAAAGCAGTTCAAACCATTCCCAAGTATACACATAAAGAGTTATCTTCCATGATTGAAACCGCCATCAAACAATTACATCGATTTGGTATCACAGGCGGTCATAGTGACGATTTATATTATTTTAATGGCTTTGATGATACGTTGAAAGCCTTTGAAAATGTTTTAGGAACAACACCATTTCGGGCCCACCTTCTCATGCATCATATGATCTTAGATGATTTTATAAAAAGTGGACGGAAATGGCTAACTCAACATCCATTTTTACAACTCGGAGCAATCAAAACATTTTATGATGGCACCATTTCGAGTCGAACTGCGCTAATGGAGCACCCTTATCAAGGTTATGCACATCATGGAGAATTACAATTTAAAAACACAACCTGGGAAGCACTCGTCAAAAAAGTTCGGCAATTAGGTCTACCACTTGCCATCCATACGATTGGTGATCTCGCACTTGAAGAAGTAGCAAATTGGTTAGAAAAATATCCGGTTAAAGCTGGTCTTCATGATCGCATCATTCACGCTTCTTTTGCAAACACGAAAACCATTTTAAAACTTAAAAAGTTGCCACTAATTTTTGATATTCAACCTCAGTTTCAAAGTAGTGATTTACCTTGGGCTTTATCGTTTATTTCACCCAAGACTGAAAAAATATATCCTTGGAAAAGTTATCAGGATGCAGGCTTAATCTTGTGTGGTGGTAGTGATGCGCCGGTAGAAATACCAAATCCGCTTTTAGGGATACAAGCGGCCTATCAAAGAAAAAGTAGTCATGATGGAAAGGTGTATCAACCCAAGCAAAGATTATCGTTGATGGATGCAGTCAAACTTTATACGGTGGGGGCAAATGTCCCTACGTATGAAAGTTCAAAACGAGGGAAGTTAAAAGTTGGTAATATCGCAGATTTTACATTTTTGAAGGATGATATTTTCTTAAATGAGTCATCGCTAACGACCACCAACGTGATGATGACCGTGATTGACAATCAAATCGTGTTTCGACGCAATTAAAGAATTAATAACGATAACGCCATCACACCCATGCCAGCAATTAAACCAAACATCGATAAATGATGGTGCCCATATTTTTCTGCAGTCGGCAATAATTCATCTAGCGAGATATAAACCATAATCCCAGCAACAAATGGAAAGATAATGCCAAAAATTGCGGTTGGTAAAAAAGAAGAAAAGATAAGAAAACCAATCAGCGCACCAACCGGTTCTGCTAAGCCTGAAAATAAGGCAAAGTTAAACGCTTTTTTTCGATTTTTAGTTGCTTGGTAAATTGGTAAGGCAACCGCAACCCCTTCAGGGATATTATGTAAGGCGATTGCCACCGCAATACCTAATCCAAGGCGACTATCTG
Organism: Staphylococcus epidermidis; assembly: GCA_945870555.1. GTDB lineage: Bacteria > Bacillota_I > Bacilli_A > RFN20 > CAG-826 > UBA970. The sequence continues at coordinate 13,582 of CAMBSI010000006.1, forward strand.
CTAACGAAGCATAGAACGTTGCTAAACCTTCAGGAAAATTGTGTAAGGCGATTGCAAATGCTGAGAATAACCCCATTCTCAAAAGCGCGTGGTCGTGGTTGGGTTCTTTGATCTCATGTGGATTTTGTTCTTTTGGAATGAGTTGATCAATAACTAATATAAATAGGATCCCAACAAAAAAACCAACCACAGCAATCCATTCACTTAATTCATTGTTAAAATTATCTTTAAGTGCCACTAAACCTTTCGGAATGATTTCCATAAAGGACACATAAATCATGACACCCGCGGAAAAACCTAAACTTGCTGCAAAGAACTTTGCACTCTTTGCAAGTTTTGAAAACGCCAATAAACCTCCAAGGCCGGTTGCAAGACCAGCGAAGAGTGTAAGCAGAAAGGCAATAAGAATATTCATTTTTTTATTTTGGCGGAGAAAGAGGGATTTGAACCCTCGCGCCCGGTTAAGGACCTACAAGCTTTCCAAGCCTGCCCCTTCAGCCTCTTGGGTATTTCTCCATAATATTGATTATAACAAAACTTACTAATGAGGGACATTAATTAGTGATAAAATATCCAAGATGAAACAAATTACAATTACCGCACAAACTGCAAATCAGCGCGCTGATAAATTTATACGCAAGTGGCTAAAAGAAGCACCCTTGAGTTTCATTTATCGTATCTTTAGAAAAAAAGATGTGAAGATTAATGGTAAACGTATCAACATCCAATATATTCTTCAAGTCGATGATGTCATGCAAGTATATGTAACGGATCAACAATTACAGGATTTTACAGTTAACCGGCGTTATCAAAAGAAACCACTTCAATTGCCAATTGTTTATGAAGACGATCATTGCCTGATGATTCATAAACCCAAGGGTTTATTGGTTCAAGGTGAAGATGATACCCGGCAACATACCCTGACTGAAATGGTGATCGAACATTTATATGCAAGCGGAAGTTATGTCCCTGATACACCTGGATTTACCCCCGCGCCTGGCCATCGGTTAGATCGCAACACAAGTGGCCTCGTGCTTTATGGTAAAACCATGGAGGGTTTACAAGGACTCCATCGTTTGTTTAAAGAAAGAGAAGACTTAAATAAACAATATTTAGCGCTCGTTGTTGGAAAGTTAACCGGTAAGGGAACGATTGATTTTCCACTCATTAAAGATGAGACCAATCATATGGTGTATGTTGCCAGGGAACCATTAAAAGGTCTATCTGCCATTACTGAATACGAAGTGATTGCGACGTATGGTCAATTCACGCTTGTAAAAGTACACTTGGTTACAGGAAGAACCCACCAAATTCGTGTGCATATGCAAGCGATTAACCATCCGATTGCTGGCGACCGTAAATATGGTGATTTCAAGGCCAATAAATGGTTGAAAGACCAATTTGGATATGAGCATCAATTTTTGCATGCAAGCGAGTTATCCTTTGGCAAACTTGAGGGAAGTCTTTCGGGATTGTCGAATCGTAACTTTACAATTAAATTAGATGCACATGAAGAAGAATTATTGGTAAAATTAAAAACGTGAAAACCACTCCGCAATCTCGATATATGTCTTGGATTAACCATCCCTTGATGACCTCTGAAGATCAAGAACTTTTGAAACTTTATTCAGCAAAAGTGATTGAGGATGCATTTTTTAAAGATATTGAATTTGGCACGGCAGGTATGCGAGGCATTATGGGTCTAGGCTCGAATCGTATTAATCGCTTTACGATTCAAAAGGCAACCGTCGCATATGCATTGATGTTAAGAGATCTTTACCCAAACGAACTTCATCGAGGAGTCTTGATAGCCCACGATAATCGTCATCATGCGGAAACGTTTACAAAGCTTTGTTCGAAAATTTTAAATCAAATGGGCATTCAAACCTATACGTTTGATGAATTAGTGCCAACGCCATTATTATCATTTGCAGTCCGTCACATGAAGGCCTTAGGAGGCATCATGTTAACTGCGTCACACAACCCTAAAGAATATAATGGCCTGAAGGTTTATGACGATCTTGGTTGTCAATTGGTCCCTCATAAAATCCAACCGATGTTAGATCATTTAGCTAAATTACCTGAGTATTTGTCGGTGTTGGTTCCTAAAATGATGCCAGAAGGAAAACATCAAGTTTTAGGTAAACAAATCGAGACAACATACCTCAATCTTGTTAAATCTTTACAACGATTACCTCAATTAAAAAAGTCACAATTTAAGATTGTATTTTCGCCTCAACATGGTGCAAGTTATCGTATACTTCCATCTCTATTTAAAGATCTTGGATATGAATTACTGGTGGTCGCAAATCAAGCGAACCCCGACCCAAATTTTTCAGGAACACGGTCACCAAACCCAGAAGAAAAAATAGCATATGAGGAATCCATTAAGCTTGCAACTGCTGAGCATGCTCATTTGATTATGATTGCAGATCCAGATGCAGACCGCGTCGGTTTAGCGTATCGAAATCAAAAAGGAGAATATCCTTTATTGAATGGAAATGAATCGGCTGCACTCTTGGTTCATTACTTATTAAAGCAAAGACAAATTCACCATGACCTTCCTCGCAATGGCATCATGTATGACACGATTGTCAGTTCCCCACTTGCTAGAAAAATTGCCCACCATTTTCATGTTAAAACAGAAACGTTTCTCACGGGATTTAAGTTCATCGGTGATCGGATTGCCTTTTATGAAAATCATGCGGGTCCCCAATTTTTATTTGGATATGAAGAATCGTACGGTTGCCTCGTCGGTGATTTTGTTAGAGACAAAGATGCCATCCAAGCACTAACCCTTTATGCGGAAATGGCGCTTTATCATTTTCATCAAGGAAAAACATTAGGCCAAGCTCTCGAAGATTTATTTTTGGAATATGGGTATTTTCTTGATCGCCAATTTTCATTAACATTGACTGGCCTAGAGGGTGAGAAGTTTCTTTACAACCTTATGGAACAATTAAGAAAAACACCTTTTAAACCATTAGGCCAATATAAAGTAAACATGGTTGAAGACTTTTTAAAGCAAGAATTAAAGGACGCCCAAGGCCAACAAAAACCGATTGCGCTACCAAGTGCAAATGTCATTAAATTTACTTTTGATGATGGCTGTTCAATTATTGTCAGACCGAGTGGCACGGAACCAAAGTGCAAATTCTATTTTTCAATTCAAGGGAAAAGCCATGACGAATGTGAGCGTAAACTGCAAACCTATCTTCAATCCTTTTCAGGGATCTATTTATCCGAAGATAAACGATTAAAGTAACGTTGAAGTTCATCGATTATCCCATCGTGATTATGATCTTTTTTCGTCACAAATTTACCATACTTTTTCATGGATTTATCTGCGTTTTTCATGACGAAACTATGCGTTGCATATAAAAGCATTTCCTTATCGTTTTCGGCATCACCAAAACTTATAAACTTGTCACGTTGAAGGTTCATGTTTTTTAAAATTTCTAGTAAAGCATGTCCTTTCGATATGTGTTCATGGTAAATTTCACAAAAGGTTGATTTGCCCCAAAATCGTGCATTAAAACCAGGATGGTTTTTAATGATTGTTAAAATTCTTTGATCTTCTTTTTTACTTCTTGTTTTTAACTTAAGAATCATCGTCATTGGATCTTCGTTTAAAGTTTTTGTTAACGGCCCGTAAATGATGTTCATATTCTCGTGCCAAAAGAAAGATGCTAAATTTTTCTCTTCTTTCTTTAACCAAATATCTTGATTCGTCTCACACATCACATTATCCAAGGCATCTTCACCGATATCTTGATAAATTGCTTTGACTACTTTTTGGGGAAATGCGAAACGCTTGGTTTTAAAACTTGAATCTTTTGGATTGGTGACATATGCCCCGTTATAACACACCATCGGTGTGTCTAAACCGAGTTGTTCATAATATTGAATAAATGATCGATATGGTCTTCCAGTTGCAAGGATGATCGTATGATCTTTTTTTATTTTTCGCAAGTAATTCAATGTCTTTTTTGAAATTTTTTTGTCTTGATTTAAAAGGGTTCCATCTAAATCCAAGGCAATAAGGTGCCGTGGAATCACGACCATAAACCGACTGCCTTTTTAACGCGTTGCAACGTTGCATTCGCAACGAGTTGAGCTCTTTTTGCACCTTGTTGAAGGACATCATGAACCAACCCGCTCTTGAGCACTTCAAGATAACGTTTTTGTAGTGCCCCAATTTTTTCAACCACGACATCTGCGACTTTACCTTTGAATTGACCATAGGTGAGTCCTTGAACGCTGGCAACCGTTTGTTCGATGGTTTGATCCGTTAAACCGGATAGAATGCTTAATAAATTACTAATTCCTGGTTTGGACTGTTCATCATAACGAATGCTTGTATCCGAATCGGTAACCGCTGACATGATTTTCTTACGGATAATTAATAAATCTTCTTTTAATTCAATATTACCTTTTGGATCAGATTTAGACATTTTTTTACTTGGATCTGATAAGGACATGATGCGAGAACCTGTTGCACCCAATTGAGCTTTTGGCATCACCAATACATCACCAAATCGATGATTAAAACGTTGAACTAAATCCCTGGTTAACTCCAAATGTTGAACTTGGTCTTCTCCAACCGGAACCACCTGGGCATCATATAAAAGAATATCGCTTGCCATTAAAACTGGATAAGCAAACAGTCCAAGACCGATTGCAGAATCTTTCATCTGTATGGATTTTTCTTTAAATTGGGTCATGCGTGACAACTCACCCATATAGATGAAATTTTGAAGAATAGCATTTAATTCGGCGTGAGCCGAAACTTGAGATTGTAAAAAGATGGTGCTTTGATTCGGATCTAATCCCGCGGCAAGATAAAAAGCCGCAAGATCAATTGCATATTCTTTTAGCAACGTTGGTTCAATCGGTAAGGTTAATGCATGAAGATCGGCAATAAATAAAAACGTTTGATATTGGTTTTGAAAACCGGGAAATCGGCGTAATGCCCCTAAGTAATTTCCTAAGGTTAATCCACCCGTTGGTTTAATGCCACTAATCATTCTCGTCATAATCTTTTGTTTTTTTCTCTTTTCAAATCATTTTAGCAAATCTAACGTAAAGTTTCGATAAACATTAGGAAATCAGTACCCAAAAGGGTATAATTTGATGAGCATTTATGGTTAAAATCTACACCTCACCAAGTTGTTCAAGTTGCCGAAAGGTAAAAAAATGGTTCGAACTTCAAGGCATCATTTATGAAGAACGAAACATCTTTTCTGCAACCTTAAATGAAAACGAACTAAAAGAAATGTTAGCAAAAACTGAAAATGGTACGGAAGATATCATTTCCACGCGAAGTAAAATCATCAAAGAACAAAATCTGGATGTGGAAAATTTAAGTATTTCACAATTGGTTACCTTTATTCGCGAAAATCCTTCGGTTCTGAAAAGACCAATTATGGTCGATGACCGCCGAATTCAAGTTGGTTATAACGAAGAAGAAATTAGAACCTTCATTCCAGTGAATAAACGCCAATCATCTTTTAAAGAAAAAAACTTGAATCTAGATAAAAAGAAAAAACACATGACGACTGACCTAGGCGAAGAGTAGTTTATTTTTTTAAAGTTTTGATGGCACGAGCATATTTAGAAACATGATTGGCTTTGTATTCAATTTTGGCTTTTTCACAAAGTAGCTTTAGCGTTTCTGCTGCATGCTTTAAAGACGATTCTTCGCTTTCAACCTCATAGTCGGTAATCCCGTGGTATAAATTTTTATCTAAGCAAACATGACGGCCTTCAAACTTGGTTTCATATCGTTCTGTGGTCAATTGAGTAACGATGGATAGTTGTTTCGTTTGAAAATCAAACATGTCTAAAAAGTCATGGATGATTCCTTGGGGAAACATTCTTTTTTCTTTAAATAAACGATAGGCAGCTTCCGAAATAACCTGATTTTTTTCTAAGGTTCCTTCTGCCATTGGTGATTTTAATGTGAGCGTATAAGTTTGATTTAGTTCTCGAATCCTCAATGCAAAGCCAAAGGTTCGTAATGACCCTTGTTGATCATCCACATAATAATTGGTCTGGGTTACTTTGATTTTTTCTTGAATACCAAGAATTGATTTTAATTTTAGAAAATCGCTTTCATTAACTAGGATTTTTGCTTCAATTTCAATATTGGTTGACATGATGAGTTCCTCTTTAAAAGTCTTTCCATGAATATGATAAAATAAAAACAAGAAAATATACCAAACTTTATGAAATATGCATTTATGACGCGTGAAGATGAACATTCACGATTATTGAAATCAAAGTTAGAAAAGAAACTTAATATTGCTGGCCATATTTTCGATTTACAAAAACCAGATATCTTAATTTTTATTGGTGGGGATGGAACTTTTCTAAGATCCATTCAAACTTATCTTCATCACCTTTCATCCATCGTCTTTGTTGGTATTCATACTGGCACACTTGGTTTCTTTTGTGAATTTACCCCAAATGAACTCGATGATTTGGTAAAAGCAATTCCTACGATGAATAAATCGAGTGAAAAGTATGCACTCATTGAGTTAACCCTACATGGTAAAAAAAAGCAAAGCTTTTATGCGGTGAATGAAGTCCGTGTTGAAAATCCATTTCAAACATTTGTAACGGATGTACAAGTTGATCATCAGCATGTCCAAACTTTTCGTGGAACTGGATTAATTGTTGCCTCTACCCTAGGCAGTAGTGCCTACAATAAAAGTTTAGGTGGTGCCTTGGTGGATGTCACCATGCCAACGCTACAACTGACTGAAATGGCAACGATTCAAAACAATGCATACCGATCATTAGGAAGCTCTTTGGTCCTTGATCAAAAAAGAATCATTTCTTTCCAAGGTGACTTTAAAAAGGCTATTTTTGGTTATGATTATTTACTTGTCAATCCTGAAGAACAAATTGAAAAAGTGACCGTCCAATTAAGTGAAAAAACATTTCGCCTATTCCATCAACAACAACATCCTTACTTTGACACATTAAAGAAAACGTTTGTTAAAAATACTAATTAACCGCGATTCATAATTACAGGAATAATCATCGGATTTCTTTGGGTTTTAATAAATAAATATTTCCCAACGACTTCTTTGATTGCGTTCTTTAGTTCGGAAAAAGAAACACGATTTTTCATCATTAATTTCAATCGTTCATCAAGTTTTAATTCCGCATTTTTTAGCATTTCATTGGCAGACTGAAAAACGAATCCCAATGCAGTAATTGTCGGTCTTAACAAAAGTAAATTATTTTTGGCATCGATGACGATGGCTACCGATACCACCCCATCTTCCGCTAGAATTTTGCGATCACGAATGACTGCAGTTGATAAACCATTGATATCTTTACCATCGATATAAACAGCTTCTGCTGGAACGGATCCGCCTCTTGTAATCGCATGGTTTTTAAGGACTAAAACATCGCCGTTACGACAAATAAATGAATTTTGTTTAGGTATGCCGAGGGTTTCTGCGATTTCAGTGTGTAACTTTAGCATGCGATATTCTCCATGCATTGGCATGAAAAAATGAGGCTTAAATAGTTTTAGCATTAAGCGTAATTCTTGTCTTGCAGGGTGACCTGAAGAGTGAACATTAAATAAAATTGAATTGGTTAAAACGTTTGCTCCTGCACGTGTTAATTGATTCACGACGCGATTGATACTTAATCCATTCCCAGGAATTGGACTAGAAGAGAAGACCACGGTATCTCCAGGAACAATTTTGACTTGCCGGTGTTCGCCTTTGGCAATGCGCGATAGTGCTGCCATCGGTTCGCCTTGAGATCCAGTACAGATAATCACGGTTTCTTCTAAGCGCAATGTACGAATATCTTCAGAGGCAACAATTGAAGAATCAGGAATTTTAATGTAACCTAATTGCCGTGACATACTGACCGCATTTTCCATGGATCGGCCAATAATCACAAGTTTCTTTTTATGACTTACCGCCGCCTCAACAATTTGTTGAATTCGCGATATATTACTAGAAAAGGTTGAAACAATTAATCGTCCTGGTGCATTTTCAAAAATATCATTGATCGCTGAAATCACACTACGTTCGGACGGTGTATAACCCTCGATTTCTGCATTGGTTGAATCCGAAAGAAGAAGATCAACGCCTTCGGTTCCAAGTCGAGCAATTTTTCCAAGATTGATTTCTGCACCCACAGGGGTGAGATCAATTTTAAAGTCTCCTGTGGTTACCACTCTTCCTTCAGAGGTATCCACACATACACCAAAACAATCAGGGATGGAATGCGTCATACTAAAAAAACTAATTTTTAATTCATTGATGTTTAAAATCGTATCTTCATCATATTCAACAATTTTTACCGGTTCTTTGATGCGTTGGTCTTGTAATTTGTGGCGAATAAATGCGGCTGCAAGTCTTGGTGCATAAATCACAGGAACAAAGACGTGTTGCACTAAAAAAGGAATTCCACCGATATGATCTTCGTGGCCGTGCGTGATAATTAAAGCGCGAAATTTTCTTTGATTATTTTTGATATGTGAATAGTCAGGGATAACATAATCAACACCTGGAAGATCTTCTTCAGGAAAACGAACACCTGCATCAATCATGATGAGGGTTTTTTCGGATTCAACACAATAGGTGTTTTTTCCTACTTCCCCAAGCCCTCCCAGGGCAAAAATAGACACGCCTTCTTGACCAGGATTAAACGCCATAAAAAACTCCTTTATTTAAGTTGATGATTGTATGCATCGTCTCAATTGATTAAATTGTATATAAACCACGACAAATTGTAAAGGAATTATAGTAGTTCTGTATTTGGTTGTTCTTGAAAAGGATCAATTTTATCCAAGTGATCGTAAAATAAAACACCATTTAAATGATCGATTTCATGTTGCAATACAATCGCATCAAATCCTTCAGCTTTGATGATTACTTCTTTTTTTTGTAAAAGATCATAGGCTTTGACGGTAATTTTGTTCGCTCGATAGACAAAACCGGGGTGCTCAATAGGTACGGATAAACAACCTTCACCAGATTGAATCGCTATTTTTTTTACCGATTGAGAAACAATGATTGGATTTGCCAAGGCGTATTCAACTTTCAATTCATCTTTTTGGTAACTTATTGCAGTTAATCGTTTACTAATACCCACTTGTGGGGCAGCTAGGCCAATGCCTTCTCGAATCTGATGCTTCTCTGCGTAAACTTTATCTTGTGATAAATGAACATAATTTAATAGTTCCATGAGTAATTCCGTATCTTCTTTGGTTAAAGGTATTGGAACTGGGGTTGCCCTTTTTCTTAAAATTGGATGTGGGTCTTGGATGACTTTCAGTCGTTTCATAGGGATACTTTATCATATCTTATCTCGATTCGTGAACCATAATTGGATGTGATAAAGTATCTATATGAGTTATGCAGACGTCATTACATTGGCCCAACAATTAAAAGAAACTTTAGAAGCGGATTCAAGGGTTGTTTTGTTAATGACGCTTGATCAAAAACTTAATCAAAGTCAAAGCCTGTTAATGTTGACCGATCAATATCATCGAGCGCAACAAAATTATCAAAGTATGTGGGAAAGTTACGGTGATGAAAGTCCCCATTTATTAAGGGCAAGAGCAGAACTCCACCAAGTGAAAATTCAAGTTGATACCAATCCATTGGTGAGAGACTATTTAAAAGCATATGGTCAAGTCAGAGAAATATACCAAACCATCCAACAAAAAGTTTTTTCACCTTTTAAGTCACATCCTCCTGGTTGTTGAAGATGTTAAGAATCATTGCAGGTAAGTTCCGAACGAGACTGATTAAACAACCACCTTTATCATTGACACGAGCAACAAAAGATCGGGTTAGAGCAGGCGTTTTTTCCGCTTTGGGTTTTCAAATAATGGGGGCAAAAGTTCTTGATCTGTTTGCTGGTAGTGGCGCTTATGGCATCGAAGCATTGTCCCGTGGTGCAGCGTCGGTGGTATTGAATGACCAGGACTCACTATCTATTTCCATCATTCAAGAGAACTTAAAAACTCTCGCGATTACGCATGCAAAAGTAAACAAATTAGATGCGATTGCCTGTTTACAAGAATTACAAAACGAACACCTCTTATTTGATGTGATTTTTTTAGATCCACCTTATGAAAGCCCAATTTTAAAAGTTTGTGTCGACTTGATTTTAGAAAAAGAACTCCTTGCCCCAAAAGGTGTTTTGATTATTGAATCAGAATCAAACGAACGTTTTCTTTCAAAAGACAAATTCAAGGTGAAAGCATATAATTATGGAAGAACCAATATAGAAATTGGATGGAAAACATCATGAAAATTGCAATTTATCCAGGAAGTTTTGATCCCATCACGAACGGACACTTAGATGTGTTAAAACGATCACTGACGATTTTTGATCAAGTGATTTTATTGTTAGCCATTCATCCAACCAAGGTTTCTAGTTTTTCCGTAAATGATCGGTTAGCGATGTTAAAGGCGGTTGCCTTAACCTTCCCTAAGAATCAAGTCATCGTCGATTCAACTTCAGGACTAACCGTTCAATATGCTGAATCTAAAGGTGCCATTGCTTTGGTTAGAGGTCTTAGAGCTGTGCCAGATTTCGAATATGAACATGAAATTTATTCGGGTAATCAATTCATTAATCCGAAAATTGAAATGGTCTTTTTCATGGCTAAAAATGACCATGAAATGATTTCCTCTTCCTTGATTAAGCAACTTCACCAAAACGGCATTGATGTATCTGAATTAATTCCAAAAGAAGTTAAGCCATTCTTAAAGCAACTAAAAGCATTTACCGTAAATAAATAAAAGATACATGGCGGCCAGTCTTTTGATTGCGATCATAAGAGAAGTAGTCTTCTTCATTTGAGAACGTATCAAGATTACTGACATGGACGTGTTCTGGCTTTAGTCCTGAATCAATCAATTGCATATAATTTAATAACGGAATATCTAAATAATGCTGACCACCAATCTTCTTAATGATGGATTGAAATAAACTTGATTGTTTAAGTAATTGATTTTTTTTCGTTTCATCAATCGGATGATGTGCAAAATCTAGGGAAGGTCCTAAATAAGCGGTCAGATCGTCGGGCTTAATGTTTACCTCTTTCACCAACTGTTGAATGACCTTTGCTGTAATGCCTTGAAGACTTCCGGGTGTTCCAGCATGAACGATTGCGATTAAGGGTTGACGACGATGGATTAAGAAAACCGGAACACAATCCGCATGGAAAACGCCTAATAGAACTTGTTTATCTTGGGTGTAAAGCGCATCTGCTGCGATACCTTGTTCAAAAGATGTGGAACCTTTTCCACCATCCAAAGATGTGACTTTTTTTAAATTGGTTGAATGTGACTGATAGGTGAAAACCATCTTTGAAATCGGAACATTGATTAATTGAGAAAACTTGTTACGATTCTCCAACACATGTTTGCCTTGATCACCAGTATGAAAAGCTAAATTAAACTGGCTATATTCTCCCTTAGAGCTACCGCCATGTCGGGTGGTGGTTCCAGCCAGGACCCTTTTATCATCGTGAGCAATCCAAATTGGTTGTTTCATTACTCTACTATTATACAAAAAAACGTTTCCAATTTGGAAACGTTTGATTTAAAAGTGATAGATGAAGATTCTAATCTAAAGAAAATAGGTTTCGATGCATCCATGCATCGGAGAGAATGACTGCTTTATCATAAAGGTTAGCACCTGGTATAGAGATGAGCAATTCAGAAATACCTACTTCTGGGGAATTGGCTGTTAAATCATACATGATAGCAGTTGGCGTAGAAATGGCATTATTTTCGCCACTTTCTAAGGATTCAATCGACGCATCGGTGAGTTGATTATTCACGCGGTAAGCTGAATTTCTTGCGACTTCAGCGGTTCTTTCCAAAAAGGCAATATTGCGTTGCAGAAATCTTTCAAATGGCGTCGTGGTTGTATCTTCAGGATAATCATAATTTTCATCTGTGAATATGGTGTAGAAAGTGAACTCACCAAATTGATCTTCGGTAACCGGAACCACGCTATCAATTTCTTGAGTACCGAAATATCTTGATGTGTTATCTCTTAATTCTTTAATTCCAGGTTGGGCTGCTTTGCAGAATTGGCAATCTTGTTGAACAAAAATAAGCATAAATTTTTCACCAAATTCATCGGAGTCTTCCATCATGGCATCAATCAGTTCTTGAGCATCAGAATTTTCTTCACCTTCTAATTTCTTTTGGAAATTACGGTAATAGGATTCTGCACTGTTGATGTTTTCGGCAATGCCATTAACCCATTCCGTAATGGTTGGGATGGAAAAAATGATTGCAAAAATAGTTCCAACAATTAATAAAGGTTGAACCCATGCTGTTTCTTTAATCCAATTCCATAAACCGCCAAATATTCTTCCAAAAAATCGTCCAATTGGTTTCATTTGAAAACCTCCAGCTAAACTCGTATAGCACGTTAAGTTTACCAAAGACTTCACATATCTTCAATAAAAATTACTACGTTCATACAAAAGGTCAAAAATAAGGTATAATTTCCTCGATTTCAAAAGGTGGATAAAAAATGAGCACTATATATACTCGCGTTGAAACCTGGTTCAATCTTCGCCCTAAATTAAAGAACTTCACAGAAAACACATTTATCTTTCTTGTTTCCTGCTTATCCTCGCTGTTGGCTGCATATGTATTTAGGAGTTTTATTGTTCCGGCAGGAGAACCACTTCCTACGCCCTTAATTACTGGTGGCGTCTCGGGAATTTCTCAAATTGTGAACCGTTTTTTTGATTTGTTGAATCTTTTTGACATGATAGAAAATCGTACCATGCAAGCAATTTTATATTTTATTTTCAACATACCTATTTTTATTCTTGCTTATACTAAAATTGGTAAGAGATTTGCTATTTTCTCCTTCATCAATGTCATTACGACCTCTTTATTCATCGAAATGATTCCCCATGAATGGACTCAGTTAGTTACGATTTCAAGCGACTTATTATCGCGTGCGATTATTGCTGGATTTATTCAAGGACTTGCAAGTTCATTGGCATATTTGATGGATATTTCGAGTGGTGGAATGGATGTCATCACGGTCTATTTTGCAAACGTTAAATCCACATCGGTTGGAAAATACGCTTTTGCTATTAATGGCATCATCTATTTAGCATTTACAATTTTATATTTGTTAAATACAGACTCAACGACCGGTGCGCTTAATGCGGTTATCTTCTCGGTGATTTATTCCTTTACAACTTCAAAAGTAGTTGATGCAATCAATATTCGTAACAAAAAAACACAACTTCAAATTATCACGTCAAAAACCGATTTACCAAAAATTTTAATGGAAAAATTTTATCATGGTTGCACGGTTGTCCAAGCTAAAGGTGGTTATACCAACGCGGTCAAGTATATCGTTTACATGGTGGTTTCAAGCGGTGAAGTTGCCAGTGTGGTTCGCCATATTCGCAAGGTTGATCCAGAATCCTTTATAGACGAATCGCCATCCCATCAAGTTTATGGGAAATTCTTTATTAAACCAATCAAATAAACTAGCGGTAGTCGTTCAATACTTCATTTAATAAACTAGGTACATCGGTCATAATCCCATCCACACCCTTTTCTATAAGGGATCGCATGGTTTCTTCGTCATTGATTGTCCAATAATGGACGGCAATATTATGCAAATGGGCTGTGGTAATTAACAATTCAGTTGTCAGTGAAAGTCCAAGTTGCTCGGTTGGTAATTGGAATACTGCAACGGGTTCATTATAAAAAACACTTGTTAAGGTTGTTTGCATTATGAAAAAACTTAAAACCCCATTAAATTCTGGGGAAAACATTAATTGGGGATGGGTGTTATTTTTGTATTCGTTCATCACTTCATAAACTTCCTCATGAAAGGTAGCCAAAACAATTCTTTCAAAAGTTTGATAATCATTATCGAGGGCATCCATTAAATCAATCACTGCATCCAAAGCAGCAATACCAATATCACCCGTTTGTTTTATTTCTACGTTGATCAAGTTGGTGGGAAATGTCGTAATTAAGGTTTCCAAGGTGGTTACTAAAAACTTATCTGGATGCCTGACAGTAACACCTTCAGGATAAACCACATCCTGAGGTGAAACGAATTCACCTAAGTAATTTGTATATTTCTTAAAAATACCCGATGTATTGTATCCATTTGCTCCTGAAATATCATTTTGATATCCAAAATCTACTTCATTTGATACTAAGTCACTGTAATTGGTTTCAATGATGTCGGCATTTAATAGATTGGTTTTTTGATCCAAGCTACGATCATGCGACAAAATAATGACATCGTCTTTGGTCAGGTTGACATCCGTTTCCAACATGACATGCTCATCAATACTATAAGCGTGATAATACGCTTCTAAAGTGTTATCAGGAAATTCCATGTTACCACCACCATGAGCAATTAAAAATGGTAACTCACCTGCATCAACTCTTAAGGGGTTAACACCTTTAAAGTTTTGCGGTCTTGGAAATAAGGCGATTAAACCAAATGTAACAAATAAGGATAGTAGGACCTGTCTAAGTTTATTTTTTTTCATAATTTTTCCTTGGCGGAGAAAGAGGGATTTGAACCCTCGCGAGACTTACGCCTCCTATCAGTTTTCGAAACTGACCCCTTCAGCCTCTTGGGTATTTCTCCATGAAGGAAATTATACACGAAACACTACATGTTTTCATTGGTGTTTTCACTCCGAAAATGTTGGTTGTGAGCCAAGGCACTTAAGGGTATAATTTGAAGGATGAAAACTAATCTTTTATTCATCAGTGAAATTGTTGAAGACCCGTTAATTTTAGGTTTGATTGGTGTTTTTATCACGCTTATATTTTTCATCATTATTGTTCTTTGGTTAAACTTTCAAAAACAACAATCTAAGCATCTTTTATCCATCCAACAACGGATTCATCATTATTTGGTCTATCGGGTTAACCTTAAATTAGATATGATCTATGAATTTAATCCAAAGTACCCAGGTAAAGATAAGTTAATTTCTGTCAGAACCTATTTAAGAAAATTTCCTGTTTCTGAAGCTGAAAAAATATATCACTGGTGGGAAAAATTATTACGGGCAAAATTGGACACACCTTGGATCCTTACTACGAAATTTTCCAAAATCAGAAAGTCCATCCACCGGCAGTTAATTTTTGAGGTGATTAAGATTGATGAAGACAAACAAACGATTCATTTTCATCAATACGGTTTAAAATACCTAAAACCTAATCCGAAAAAATTTGCCTCTAAACAAGTTGTTATTACGTCACAACAAGCCATGGATGTGATTAAGAAACTACCAAGTAAACAAGGGTCTTTGATATCGATTTTTATGATGTTTCCAAGGGATGGTTTGGATGAACAATTTAAATACTTTTACTTATCTCAAATTAAAGAAAAATTGTTGCCTTACCTGAGCAATCAAATCTTATTAATTGACACAGCGAATGATATTTTGGTCTTTGTTTCCAAACCACTCGAAACGCATGCATACATGCAAATCGCGCAGAGTTTATTCCAAGTTATTTCCCAATATGTTGAAGTAAATGCATTGGAATCACTAATAAAGTTTAATATGGCGCTAATTGAACATAAGCATTTTCCTAATGATTTAAAAACATTGATTCGTACTAGTAAAGAACTAAATCAAATTATGATGAAGAGGAAAATATCGATTTTAACTTATGAAAAACATCAACCGGTCGCGGAAACCATTGAAAAGAATGAAACCTTATTTGCTGATGATTTCTACCGGCAATTAAAGTTTAATTTAGTATTCCGCCCTTTGCTTAGTCAACCTGATGTCATGCAAGTAGGGCATCAAGTTATGATTCAACCTGCAATGCCTACGTCATTATCTACACTTGAAATGTTACAAGAAGCGCCACTGATGATGAACTATACGAAGGATTTTTATCGCCGATATTTGTATTACATCCAACAAGCTTTATTAACCGAAAAAGATCAATTACTCGTTCCTTTTTCAATTGCGATGAAACTTCAAGAACTTATTCCTGAAATCAAAACGCTAAATCAACCTGAAAAATTGCTCGTGATCTTAGATGAAATTGAAGTAAAAGATGCTTCTTTAACCGATGTATCAATCAAAACTTGGGCGGAACCATTAAAACGCATAGGTGTTCGTTTTGTCCTGACATTAGATGACAAAACTGCAAACCTAGATGATTCCATTTACCATTTTTTTGATTATTTGTTAGTTGATTATAAGACCATGATTAATATAGAAAATGCTCAAAAAACATCCATTCAACTAAAGTTAATTTTTCAAAATTTCGGAAGATTTGATAAACCTTTTATTGTCATCGATATGCCTTCTGAATCAAGTCTAGAATTAATCCCTCTAAAGCATGTTAAAATCTTTAGTGCTGACTGGATTATGGGGTTTCAAGGTCTTCAAGAAGACCTCTCAAAACGGCAGCTTAATAAAGTCACCAATTTATTAAGCAAACAGGAGAATTACCGTGGAAAAACAAATTAAAAATGATGCCATTACTGCTCGGACTGTAGATTTTGCACAATGGTACACCGATGTTTGTAAAAAAGCAGAATTAATGGACTATTCATCCATCAAAGGTTTTATTATTTATCGCCCTTATGGATATGCAATTTGGGAACAAATTCAAAAATACCTTGATCAACGATTCAAGGATACCGGTCATGAAAATGTCTATATGCCAATGGTTATACCACAAAGTTTATTCAATAAAGAAAAGGAACACGTTGAAGGTTTTGCTCCCGAAACCTTGATCGCGACTCAAGGTGGGAAAGAAAAATTAGACGATCCACTTATCATCCGGCCAACGTCGGAAGTTTTATTTTGTGAGCACTATGCCAAAATTGTAAATTCTTACCGAGACCTTCCAAAAAAATATAACCAATGGTGCTCCGTCGTCCGTTGGGAAAAAACCACTCGGCCGTTCTTAAGAGGGGCTGAATTTTTATGGCAAGAAGGACATACCGTTCATGAGACGGAGCAAGATGCAAGATTTGAAACCTTACAGATGCTTAAAATTTATGAAAAATTGGGACTTGAATTACTCGCGATGCCTTTCTTGACAGGCCGTAAAACTGAAAAGGAAAAGTTTGCTGGTGCTAAAGAAACCTATGCAGTTGAAGCGCTCATGCATGATGGTAAGTCATTGCAATCTGGAACAAGCCATTATTTTGGAACTGGCTTCGCAGAGGCTTTTGGCATTCAATATCAAAACCGGCAAAACCAATTACAATATGTTCATCAAACCTCATGGGGTGTGTCAACAAGATTAATTGGAAGTTTAATCATGGTTCATGGTGATGATAATGGCCTCGTTTTGCCACCACAAGTGGCCCCAATCCAAATCATCATTATTCCGATCATGCAACAAAAACCAGGTGTATTAACGCAAGCAAAATCAATTTATGATTCACTCAAATCTTCTGGTGTTCGCGTTTCACTTGATGCAAGTGACAATTCACCAGGATGGAAGTTTGCAGAAGCAGAAATGAAAGGGATTCCACTACGTATAGAAATTGGTCCACGTGATTTAGAACTAGGGCAAGTGGTGTTGGTCCAGCGTCATGATAAAGCAAAATCGATTGTAAAGATTGCTGATTTAATCGCTTCTGTTCAAACTGGATTGATTCGCATTCAACACGAGATGTTGTTGAAGGCTCAACAGCATCTAAGCACAAACATTCGGGAAGTGACTTCTTTACAACAAATGATTCAAACCTTAAACACGGTCGGTGGTTATGTGAAAGCCTCCGTTTCAGATGCTGAAGAAGTTGAAATCATCGTTAAAGAAAAAGCCCAAGCAACCGCGCGCGTCATCCCCTTTGATCAAGTTGGTTTGAAGCCCATTTGTGCCATCACAGGAAAACCAGCAAAACGAATCGTTTATTTTGCACGCGCATACTAAATAACCTTGAATCGTCGGCAAAACTTATGCTACTATGACTTAGCGTTGGAGTAGTACCCAAGAGGCTGAAGGGGACGGTTTGCTAAACCGTTAGATCGGGGTAACCCGGTGCGAGGGTTCAAATCCCTCCTACTCCGCCATGACTCATAGCCTGTCTATGGGTTTTTTTATTTTACGAACGTGCTAGAAAGTATTAAAATAAGGTAATCGGAGTTTAACATGGTAACCATTGAAGTTGTTAAAACAAAAAAAGAGTTAAAAGCTTTTATTGATTTTCCGACAAAACTTTATCAAAACAATCCATATTTCACTCCATACATTTTCGAGGATGAATTAAAGAATTTAGACCCAAAATTCAATCCAGCCAGCACATATTGTGACTTTCGCTTATTTGTTGCAAAGATAGATGGGCAAATTGTGGGTCGAGTTGCCGCCATCATCAATCGGTTTGCCAATGAAAAGTATCATGAAAAAAGAATTCGGTTTAATCGCATTGATTTTATCGATGATGCATCTGTTTTTGATGCATTAATTGGTGCAGTCCAACAATATGGTAAAGACCATGGTATGACACAAATGGCAGGTCCACTCGGTTACTCTGATCAAGACAAAGAAGGTTTACTTACCTTTGGTTTTGAAGAAAAAAACATGTTCGTTACGTTTTATACTTCCGCATATTATGTCACCCAATTTGAACGATATGGATTTAAGAAAGATGCAACCTGGAATGAGTACCAAATCAAGATACCAAAACAAGTACCTCCTATCCTTGATAAAATTGCGCAGCGACTTCTTGAACGGCATGCTTTACGAGTTGTCAAAGTCAAATCTAAGCGTTATAAGGATCTTGCACCTTATATTAAACAAATTTTCCAATTAATGAATAAAACCTATGATCATCTATATGGTTATGTACCCGTCAAGGAAGATTTGATGGATATGCTTGCGAAGCAATATATACCGTTAGTGAATTTAGACTATATTCAATTAATCTGTGATGAAAACGATAAATTAGTGGCATTTGGATTGATGATTCCTTCCCCGGTTGATGCACTCAAGCGATCGAAAGGCCATTTGTTTCCTTTTGGATTTATAGATTTCTTTCGGCAGCTAAAACATAGCAAAGTCTTAGATATGCTTTTGATTGCAGTTGAACCAAGCCTAAAAAATTCAGGCGTGTTGGCACTCGTATTTGCCGAGGCGATTCGCAATGCGATTAAAAATGGTATTGAATATGCTGAAACTGGCCCAGAACTAGAAAACAATCAACAAGTTCAATCCTTATGGAAAAGTTTTGATGCTCGTCACCATAAAACCCGAAGTGCGTTTGTAAAGGATATTCAATAGATGGCAGACAAGAAATATACCTTTTGGCATCACCGTTTTTTTGTAATCCTCATTCGTATGTTTATCGGTCCTTTTTTTAAATACCATTACCGATTTAAAGCTCCCTCGATTAAGATAAAAAAAACGGGTCCTTATTTAATTCTTGCCAATCACACAGCAGAGTTTGACATCGTTTTTTTAGGGATGTTGTTTGATACGCCGATGTATTTTGTTGCAAGTGATCAACTGCTCAACTCCGGAAAAGGTAGTTGGGTTTTAAAAACGCTCTTTAATCCCATCCCAAAAAGTAAATCGGTCGCAGACTTGGCCGTGGTTAAAAGAATCAAGTCGGTTATCAATGAAGGTGGAAATGTTGTGATATTTCCAGAAGGAAATTCCTCGATGAATGGAGGCCCTTCCATAATCCCAGATGGGATGGGACGATTAATAAAGTTTTTGAAAGTCCCGGTCAAATTTATTGAAATTAAGGGCCTATATTTGTCATCACCTCGATGGTCCTATTTTCGTAAATATGGACCGACAACGATGCAAGAAATTAAGTCCTTGTCTGTGGCAGAAAGTGACAAATTATCACCAGAAGCTATCGATACCCTTGTAAGAACGACATTGTCGATATCTGCATACGAAGGAAATCCACACCACTTTCGTGGAAAACGCATCGCCGAGGGACTTCATAAACTAATTTTTACATGCCCACAATGCAATGGGTTGTTTACCACCTATTCAAAGGATGATGAATTATTATGCCATCAATGTAGTTTCCGGGGACAGTATTCAACCTTAGGGACTTTAAAAATTAACGATAAAAGTGAAAATTTAATCATGCGTGACCAGGAAAACCTTCAGCGTTTCCATAAGATCATGTTAAGGCATTCGCCTAAATTCCAATATCAAGCTCCGATTGAAGTCGCCTTTTGGTCAGGAGGAAATACCAAAAGAACCAAGTTCGAAAAAGGAAAGTTACAAATTTCTGAAAATGGTTTAAAATTATCATTAATTAGCCAAACAATTCAATTTTCTTATCATGACATCTTTGCAAGTGCCATTCAAGTAAGAACAAAGCTCCTACTTTATCCTCTTAGCGGTCCTATGTTACTCTGCCGATTTCCTAGATCATTCTCACCCTATGCCATTCTCAATATCATCAAATGGTATCAAACCAAGTTGATAAAAGGAGCAAACACGTATGAACAATTTCATGACCGTCCAGCCTCAACCTTTTTGGGCCTTTGATTTTTATTGGAGTACACTCATCCAATTCTCATTGATCATGAGTATTTTGCTTTTGGCCAATGTTTTAAGGAGAAAAGTAAAGTGGTTAAAAGAATCGCTTTTACCAGTGGCTGTTATTGGCGGATTTCTCGGTTTATTCTTAAAGTACCTTTTCAATGGTAGTCCAATCTCCATCATCGATTTATCGATAGGGGAAACAAGTTTATTTCAAGCAGACACGTTGAGTGCATTTACATACCATGCCATTGCCATTGGATTTGCTGCATTAACATTAAAAGGGATTGATCAACTACAAAATGGTCCATTGAGAAAAAAACCTCTCGCAGTCAAGAGCGGCATGGTGATTGTTAATTCTTATCTGATTCAAGGCATTTTTGGCTTAATTTCAACGATTTTACTTAGTTTTTTCTTTTCAAATATCCCATCTTATTCTGGTTTTCTTCTACCCATGGGTTATGGCCAAGGGCCTGGCCAAGCATTAAGTACAGGGGCAATTTTTCAAAATGAAGGGTTTAACTTTGGACGTGATTTTGGACTATCCATTGCCTCGATTGGTTTTATCGCAGCCTCCATTGGTGGAATCATTTATTTGCGAAAACTTAAAAAATTAGGGATTATACAAAAAGTAGAAGATACATCCATGGAATCAAAAGGTGAATCAACCGTCCTTGAAGGGAATGGTCAAACTCCTTTAGTGGATGCAGTGGATAAGTTAACGATTCAAATTGCAATTATCTTTTTTGTTTACGGGCTGTCCTGGCTTTTCATTTATTCCATGGAACAACTGATTTTGATCAGTAATGTGACCTTTTTGATAAATAACCTAAGGCCTTTGCTTTATGGATTTAACTTTATCATTGTGGTTTTTGCAGC
>CAMBSI010000007.1 GCA_945870555.1 Staphylococcus epidermidis
AGGATGGCAACAAGGTGGGTATTCCTATACCGCGCCAAATCAAAACACCTTGGATGCTTCCTTAGGAACCTTGGCGGATTTAACATCCTTTCAAGAAACCTTAAATAGCAGTCCAACCCAACTTCGCTTGGCAATTGACCCGAATCGTGCTTATACACGCGGCCGTGGTTATACCAATCAAGATATTCTTCAATCGATTGGCCAAGAATTTATTCAACATGGCGCGTATTACCATTTAACCGAGACTGCTGGTCATGCGCTGCAAGTTGACATGAAGGACCGGTTACAAGGTTGGGGATTTACCGGTGCAGCGATTGAAACGATTGGTGAACACATGTCGAGTCATTTTGGTCAGGTCGACACAACTAAAGAAGCAAGTATCGATCATCTTCAAACACAGCTCACCATCGACGATGGGGTGTTTCGACCGATGAGTTATAGTTGGAACGCTGGCCAATTATTTGATGTACCGATGTATTCAAGTGAACAAAAGCGATTAACCGATACGATCCCATTACTCCCTTACATGATGAAAGGATATCGTCATGGGTTCGGTCGAGCAGGAAATTTCTTTTCAAACACATCCAATGAATTACTACGCATGATTGATTATGGTTTATACCCATCCTTTTTTGTCACCGAAGCAAGTGCATATGACCTCATCGACACGGGTTCTGAACACATCTTTACATCACGTTATCTCGATTGGAAACCTGAAATGCAACGGCAATATGCGTTTCTATCAGAAGCATTACAATCAACGATTGGCAAACGGGTCATGCAACGAGAAGTCCTTGCATTAGGTTTAGTCTGCATTACGTATGAAGACGGAACCCATCTTTATGTCAATTATAGTGGGACCGATTTCCAAAGTGAGGATGGTTTAGTCCCAGCATTAGGCTACCTTGTCCAGGTGGGAACGTAAGATGAAATCACCGATGATTCATAAAAAAATGAACCGTTTCCAACGTTGGTATCAACGTTTAAAACCATCGTATCGTGAAGGTTTATCTGGATATGCCTTTATTAGTGTATGGTTATTTGGTTTTATCTTCCTGACGATGATTCCCCTCATTGAATCGCTGATCTATGCGTTCCAACGTATCACGATTGTCGGCGGTGAAGGCATACGCCTTGTCTATATCGGCTTTGAAAACTTCATCACCTTATTTACCACGGACTTAACCTTCTTATCGCGTTTACAAGATTTTGTATCGGAAATGATTTTATTTGTCCCGGTCATGAATATCCTCGCGATCTTAATTGCGATTTTATTAAATCGTCAATTTAAGTTTCGGGGATTTTTCCGGGCCATCTTTTTCTTACCGGTGATCATTACTTCTGGTCCCGTCATTGCCGAATTGCTTCGCCAAGGGGCGGGAACGTTACCAACGTTAACCGAATCTGGTTTTCTTGATGTGCTTGAACAGTTATTACCATCTTTTTTAAATGCACCACTACAATCCTTATTTTCTCAAATCATTTTTATGCTTTGGTTTTCTGGTGTACAAGTGGTCTTATATTTAGCCGGTTTACAAAAGCTCGATCAAAGCATGTATGAAGCTGCACAAATCGATGGGGCGAATGTATGGGAATCTTTTTGGAAGATCACCTTACCATCCTTACGACCGATGATTTTGGTGTCGTCGATTTATACGATTGTCACCTTAGCAACCTTTGCGAATAATTCGATTATTTTATGGATTTCCAGTGTTATGTTTAATCCAAACCTTGGATATGGTTATGCGTCTGCACTTGCTTGGGTTTATTTCTTGGTCATTGCCATTCTGCTCATGATTTCGACGCGCTTGATTCAACCAAAACAAAAGCAATACAAAGTCTTAAAAGAATATGACCGGTACAAACGATGAATACCAAGATGAATCAAAAACATCAGATGTCACTACGGCGTAAGCTTTTGGGGATGAAATTGACCGACGGATTATTCTTTAAAGTTCTTTTATATGCGTTATTAATTATTATTGGGTTTGTTTATATTTATCCGTTATTACACATGCTGTCGTATAGCTTAAAGAGTCTTGCGGATTTACTTGATCCAACGATTAATGTTTTACCATCGTCGCTATATTTAAATAACTTTATCGATGCCTTTGCGGTTTTAGAATACGGAACCCTGTTACTTGAAACCTTATTGGTAACGTTAGTTCCTGCGATCATGCAAACCTTGGTCGCATCCTTGATTGGATATGGGTTTGCAAGATTTCAATTCCCACTCAAGAAAATGTGGTTTGCATTATTACTGGCAACGTATATTATTCCTCCTCAAGTGACGATGATTCCACGGTATGTCCTATTCTTTGACCTTGGGATTTTAGAAACCGTTTTCTCCATCATCATTCCCGCTTCGTTGGGTCAAGGAGTGTCAAGTGCCATTTTCGTTCTTATCTTTTATCAATTTTATTTAATGGTACCAAAAGCACTTGATGAAGCCGCCCAGTTAGATGGGGCAACCAAATGGATGGTTTACACCAAGGTTGCGGTTCCTTTATCTTTGCCATCTTTCCTCACCGCCTTCTTATTTAGCTTTGTCTGGTACTGGAATGAAACCTACATCATGCGTTTATTTCTAGGCAACGGTGGAGAAACCTTGTTACTAAGACTGTATAATTTTGTGAGTGCGTATAACGCGATTATCGGCGGCGGAAATGATTATGCCAACGAGGCCATCCGTATGGCAGCGACGTTATTAATCATTGCCCCACTCGTTGTGGCATACTTTATCTTACAACGCTTATTTATTGAAGGTATTGATCGTAGTGGCATCACAGGAGAATAAGATGAAAACCATTTATCCAACGTTGCTGATGTTCCTCTTCGTCGTCAGTTGCACACCATCGGAATCGAGTTCCGAGCTTAGTTCATCATCGTTAACGAGTAGTGAACAAACCTTACTTGCAGCAAGAGAAGCTCTTTACACTGAACAAGAAAAATCATTTAACTTTTTTTGGGAAACCACCACGACCGCAAATGTTGCGGGTTTTGGCTTAAGTCGTGATCGTTGGCCGGGTAACCCAACGATTGCCTCCATCGCGTCGGTGGGGTTTGCCTTGGCTTCGATTCCAAGTGGTGTTCATCAAGGCTTTATTAGCCGAGCAGAAGGTGAAGCGCGTGTCCTTGGTACCTTAAATTCATTAATGAATATGACCAGGGTTGAAGGTTTTTATTATCACTGGGTGAATATGACCACTGGTGCAAGAGAATGGAATAGCGAAGTATCGATTATTGATACGGGCTTGATGTTAGCAGGAGCGATTGTCGCCGCCGAATACTTCGGTGGGGAGATTGCAACCCTAGTTGAAGAAATCTATTTAGATGTGAATTGGGATTGGTATACAAAAGTTACCTCGAGTACGAATAAAGAATTTTATATGAGTTATCGTCCTAACGAAGGTCATCGTGGCGCATGGGATCACTTTGCGGAACAAATGATTTTATATGTGTTGGCAGCAGGTCATCCAGATTTTTCTCATGGTGATGATCTTTATAAAACACTCGTCAGTCGCTCATTTAACAACAACTATATTCGCGGTTATACCTCAACCAAAACACAAGAAGTGGTTGCACCGTTTATTTATAGTTATGATGGCTCATTATTTCAACATCAATTTTCTCATGCGTTTATCGACTTTCGCAGTATCCAAGACGAAGCGGAAATCAATTGGTTCGAAAATGCAAGACGTGCAACCAGGGCAAATTATTTATACACACAAGATTTTTCTCATCGGTATTTAACGTATCATGAAACCTCATGGGGTCTTTCTGCTGGAGATGGACCAAATGAATATCGCGCATACGGTGCCCAACCTGCAAAAGCGAATGCGCATAATGGCACGATTGTTCCCTACGCTGCAGTGGCATCCATTAATTACCTTGAAGAAGAAAGTTTGTTGGCCACCCTTAACTACGCCTCGATAACCCAATTACAAACTACTTATGGTTTTGCGGATGCTTATAACTTAGGACCAGTTGATGATGCGTATAATCAAACAATTGCGAATTTAACCCCATGGTACGATCTGCATGTGTTAGGGATTGATAAGGGCATTTCGTTGTTAATGATTGAAAATTATCGAAGTGAATTAATTTGGGACATGTTTATGGCGAATGATTTTGTTCAAACCGGTTTAGACGTACTCGGATTCCAAACCGTCTAATTCCTATTGACGATGTAACCGCTTTCACCTATAATTAATTTATCGAAACGTTTCAATTGACGAATAACCATCAATTAGTATTGTTGCCATCGATGATTATTCAAAATCAATTGAACCAAACTGATTAACCTTCTTGAGGAGGTTGGTTAATGAGCAATCTAGCCGTTATTCATTAAGAAAAGGAGAATTTAAATGAATAAGAAACACTTACTTGTCTTGTCTTCATTGACTGCGTTGTTTCTCGTTGCATGTGGTGAAGCGTCCTCATCATCACTGACCCCAAGTTCCTCTTCCTCGTCAACTACATCCTCAAGTTCCTCCGTTTCCTCATCTACCTCGATTGATTCGGACGAAACATGGGGCATCATCAACGGTGACTTCGAAGATGCGTCTGATGACTTCGCTTTCCAATCCGCTGGTTGGAATACCTTCATTGGTGGAGAAGTCGATGGTATCGTTGCCTCCGCTTCCTATGAAACCGAAGGCGAAAATCAATATGGTGCAATTAATATTGAATCTGTGACGGAAGCTACCCAATGGTGGCACGCCCAAATTAGACAAAACGGTGTTTATGTATATGCTTCCGGATCGTATGTTCTAAGTTTTAAAGTCCGCGCTTCCGCAGCCCGTACGATTCGCGTTCAATTACAAGGTGGCGGTCTTACCTCTAAACCAACCAGTCTAAATGAAGCCGCCATTGCAGTTGGCACAAGTTGGGAAACCAAGACGATTAATTTCACAGCTCCTTCTGACGCGGTCAATGCTGAATTACAATTTGGTATCGGGCCGGATTCATTCTTGCCAAGTGATTTAGTTGGTTTTGCAAGAAGCTTTGCTGAAGTTCATTTAGATGATGTCAAAATTGAAATTGGCGAACCTTTACCAAACCAAGCTCCTACCATTAGTGGTGGCGATGTGGTTGGTCAAGCTGGCGAACTCTTATTAGTGAAGTCTGGCTTAACCGTACGTGATGATTATGATACAAACTTAGCTTTAGCAGATGTCACGGCAATTGATGTTACCAATGGTACCAAATTAAATGCTGCTTCTCCTGCTGCTGGTTTCTATACCTTTATGTATGTGCTCACCGACTCAGAAGGTCTTGTCGGCACTCACACACGTAACATCATCATTACCAATCCAGATCAATTATTGAATAACACTCAATTTACCCAATGGGGAACATCTGGCATGCCAGCCGGTTGGACCAAATGGAACGAAGACAACAACGGTGGCCAACGTGTTACCGCTGGCGTCATGCCTCATTTACTTCCAGAATCATTATTAGGTAATGTCGTTAATGGTGACTTCTCCGATGGCACTGAAAATTTCTTGACTTCCGCAGGATGGAAAACGTTTATCGCCGATGAAGAAATCGATGGCATTGCTGCAACCATGGGCATCACCGATGGTGTCGGTGTGTTTACCACAACCGCATCAACGTCTGCAACCCATTTCTGGCATGGTCAAATTCGCCAAGAAAATATTCGCTTACCACAAGGTGATTTCACATTAGAATTCCGCGCGAAGACTTCAGAAGCAAGAACGATTCGTGTTGCCTTAGCTGGGGGCGGTATCGTCGCAACTGGTCGCGCGATTGACGAAGTTCCAGTCGTCTTAACCACGGAATGGGACACGTATGAAATCGAATTCACCGCTCAAAACCATTCCTATGGTGCATTACTCCAATTCTTTACTGGTCCAGATCAATTCTTACCAGCGGAATTAGCGGCACTTTATGCTTCTGAAACCGGAACCGTTTACTTAGATGATGTGGTGATCCGTTATGAAGATGCCCAATCTCCTGTTGCAACGATGGTTCCAACCCTTGCGGTAGATTTATGGAGAATTGTTGACAGTGGCAATCCATGGGAAAACCAAATCAAGTATGAAAAGTTACCATTCTACGAAGGTGACTATACGTTAAACTTCAAAGCTTATGCAGATGAAGCACGTCCAATCATCCTCGCGATGGAAGGCAATGGTGGCGTTGCTCAACCGAATTTATATCGTACGGTTGAATTAACCACAACCCCACAAGCGTTTAGTTATGACATTGAATTTATTGCTGACTCGGTGAATACCTCGAAGAATATGCAATTCTTTATGGGTTCCTTTAGCAACTTTGCAGAATTTGGTTCATGGTGGTCAGGTTTAGATCCAGTTGGTGTCGAAGATAATATCGAAACCATGGTCTATCTCTTTGATTTTAGCTTAGACAAAGTCGCCTAATTCGGAGAAAACGAGTATATTAGGGATATGGTGGGAACACCATATCCCTTTTTTAAGAAAGTGAAGGACTCTAAGACCTGTGAAACATAACCATTCCTTGATTCAAGCAATTGAACAAACAGGTGTTAAATTTTTTCAAGATTTCACCAAGTTTAAGGGTGAAAAAGCCGATGGGCTGACCGTCGATCATACCGGTGATCTCAACTTAAGTTCAATCGCATCAACCGGATATTTCTTATCGAGTTTAGTCATCGGCGTTTCCCAAGGTTATCTGAAACGTGACCTTGCCATCAAACAAGCCATCACAACCTTAACCACCTTGCGTGACCATGTTCCTCATTACCATGGTTTCTTTAGTCATTTTGTCAACATTCATACCGGAGAACGACACAAAAAATCGGAGTATTCAACGATTGATAGTGCCTTGGCGTTTAATGGTATTCTCACGGTCGACCAATACTTTAAGGATCCAGCGATTCATCAACTTTCAGAATCGATTTTAGGAAGGGTGAATTGGGATATTTTAATTCACCAACGTCAAGGGAAAACCCATTTTTACATGGCGTATAACCCGGATGCAGATGGTGATTATGTCAATGGAAAACCTGGTTATATTCATCATTGGAGTATGTTTGCAGAACAAATCATGATGTATGTCATGTATGCTGCAGTCGCAAAAGATCAAACCCTTGCATTAAAACTATATGAAGATTTTGAACGTAAGTTAGTGACGTACAAGCAAGCAAGTTATTATTACACCCCAGGAAATACCTTATTTGTTTATCAATATCCACAATGCTGGTTAGATTTAAAAAACATGAAGGATCGTCAAGGTATCAATTGGTTTGAGAACACACGTCAAGCGATTTATGGACATTATCAGTTAAGTCGCGACATGGTGAAAACGTATCCTACTTTTGGAAATCATTATTTTGGATTTACCGCATCTTATGGCAGAAAAGGGTATCAAGTTTCAAGTGCATTACCCAATGTGATGAACAAACTTGACCATGATGGTAGCGTTGCCACGAATGCAATGATTGGTTCGCTTTACCACGCTCCTGAGATTGCCTTACCTGCGGTAGAACAATTAAAAAAAGATCAACGTTTATGGGATGAACGATATGGCTTTATCAACGCCTTTAACGATGATAAACCAGTTTGGTTATCGTCAAGATGGTTAGGGATCGATAAAGGTTTAGAACTATTAATGGCGAATGCTTATCTTCATCACGATGTGATGGACGCTTACATGCATCACCCACTCATTCAAAAAGGGATGAAAGTTCTCCAATGGAAAAAAAACATATAACCTGGTGGCAACGTGCCAGCGTTTATCAAATTTATCCTTTAAGTTTTCAAGACAGTAATGGTGATGGCATTGGAGACATCCAAGGCATCATCTCTCGGCTTGACCATATTAAAGGTCTTGGTATTGACGTGATTTGGTTATCACCAGTGTTTCAATCTCCAATGAAAGACAATGGCTACGATGTCAGTGATTATCGTGCCGTTCATCCCTGGTTTGGTACCAAAGCAGATCTTCAACAATTGGTGGATGCGGTTCACAAAAAAGGAATGAAAATCATTTCCGATATCGTCCTCAACCATACCTCTGACCAACATCCTTGGTTTATCGATGCGTTAAAAAATCCAAATAGTCCATGTCGCGATTATTATATTTTCCGGCCTTCCATCAATGATATTCAATCGGTTTTTTCAGGACCTGCATGGACAAAAGTCCCGACCAGAGATGAATACTATTTTCATTTCTTTGCGAAAGAACAACCCGATTTGAATTGGCAAAATCCAACCTTAAGAAAAGAACTTTACAAGATTTTAAAAGAATGGTTAAGCTTTGGATTTGATGGCTTTCGTTTGGATGTCATTGATTTAATCGGTAAAGATATTGATCGTAAGCAAATTGGTCATGGACCTTTTTATCATGCATTTTTAAAGGAATTAAAAGATGAAGTGCTCCATGATACGAACCTGTTTACAGTTGGGGAGTTATCCGGATCAAGTGCAGAACAAGCTGCGGCGGTGACGGGATATCCCAATGGCACCTTTTCCATGGCGTTTCAATTTTCACATTTATGGCTTGATGAACAACCCCACAAAGGCAAATGGGCGCTTAAAAAACTCGACTTAAAAGATTTAAGAAATACCTTTCAATATCTTGATTCGGTTTATCGCAAGCAAGGTTGGAATGCCTTGTTCATGGGCAATCATGATCAACCTCGCCCGGTCAGTCGGTATGGTTCTGAACGCCATCGATATCATAGCCAAACGATGTTGACCCTAGCGTTTTATGGTCAACGTGGAACCCCTTTTATTTATCAAGGTGAAGAAATTGGCATGCTCAATTATCCATTTAAACGGATTGAATCCTTTAAAGATGTTGAATCCATCAATTATTATCATGATCAACTTGGCAAACAATCCAAAGCACAAGTGCTGAAGTCCTTACAAGCAAAAGGCCGAGACAATGCGAGGACGCCGATGCAATGGGATCAAACGCAACATGCTGGTTTTTCAAAAGTAAAGCCTTGGTTACCGGTTCATCCAACCTATCAATCGAACAATGTCATGTCTGATCAACTCGCTCAACATAGCATTCAGCGTTTCCTAAAAACCTTTCTTGCGCTACGAAAAAAACATGATGTCTTTATTGATGGAACCTTATCCTTTCGCGATCTTCATCAAGACGTTTATGCTTACGAACGAACCTCGCCAGATGCATCCATCCTCATCTTGACCTCCTTTGCAAATCACAAGTTAAAGATAACCTTACCGGATGCTAATCATTGGCAACTCTTACTTAGCAATCATCCAACCCTTTCCCTCCAAGAAAAGATAACTTTACCCCCATTTTTTGCTGGGTTATACTTGAGAAAGAAAAACGATGGCAACGATTAAAGATGTCGCAAAAAAAGCAGGGGTTTCGGTTTCAACCGCAAGTTACGCGTTGAACAATGTTCCCAATGTCCATCCTGACACGCGAAAACGGGTCATGGAAGTTGCCGCTGCGATCAATTATCATCCCAATGCCAGTGCACGAAATTTAAAAACGAAACGAACCAATAACCTCGGCGTTTTTGTTTACGGTTTTAGTGGTCCCGTCTTTTCAGAAATTCTTGAAGGGGTAAACCATATTGTTCATCAACATGGATTTAACATCTTGGTGAGCTCAGGGAATTCATCTTCGATTATGCTCCAAGAAAAACAAGTTGATGCAGCGATTATTTTTGATTCTTCCTTCGACCGTGAGGTGATCACCCAATATGCCAAGACGGCACCGGTTGTCGTCCTTGACACCTATTTAAAAGGGAAAAATATTTATTCAAGTGTCATCGATAATGACCTATTGGTTCATCAATTGATTCGGCAAATGGTCAACAAAGGGTATTCGCGTTTTGTTTATGTTTCTGGCCCAAAGGATGCGTTTAATAACAAAGAACGATACAAAGGCTACTTACAAGCGTTACAAGAAGCTGGGTTAACGAGTCAGCAATATTTCCATGGAGATTTTACGACCCCCTCTGGCTATCAAGCTGGCCAAGCGAT
Source organism: Staphylococcus epidermidis (assembly GCA_945870555.1). GTDB lineage: Bacteria > Bacillota_I > Bacilli_A > RFN20 > CAG-826 > UBA970. The sequence continues at coordinate 9,975 of CAMBSI010000007.1, forward strand.
TGCCAACATGAAACCATTACCTGATTTTGTCTATTGTGCAAATGATGAAATGGCGATTGGGGTGATGAATGCTTTTTCTGAAAAGAACATTAGCATTCCCAAAACGATTGGTGTCGCAGGATTTGATGGGTCTTATTTGAAGAACCCATATATTCGCCCATCGCTCACCACAATCACGATTAATCACTATGCGTGGGGTGAAAGTGCTGCCTTGTTTTTGATTCAGGCCTTGCAAAGTCAATCGACGCTAAAAGGAATCACCAAACCAATTGGTGAGATCATGATTAAGGAGTCAACATGAACATCAACGCGTTATTATCCACCTTAACATTAGAAGAAAAGGCTGGCCAACTGGCTCAGTTACCTCCTTTCTTTTTTAAGAAGGAAGCGTTACAAGAAGTTGCAGGACCGGTTCAACGCTTACAGTTGAATGAGGATGACATCTTTCTTGCTGGGTCAGTTTTAGGAATTGGCAATCCTCAAGAAATGATCGACGTACAAACGAGGTATTTATCAAAAAGTCGGCATAAAATTCCCCTTATCTTTATGGCGGATATCATTCATGGCTATAAAACGATTTTCCCCATTCCATTAGCATTGGCTGGTTCGTATTCGAAAGAAAACTTTTATCAGATGGCAAGGGCCTCGGCAGCCGAAGCAACCTTAAGTGGTATCCATGTCACCTTTTCACCGATGGCAGATATGGTTAAGGATATTCGTTGGGGTCGCGTGATGGAAGCGTATGGAGAAGATCCGTTTCTTGCTTACCATTATGCGTATGCGATGACCAAGGGTTATCAAGGTGAAAGCATTCGTAAAAAAGATAGTCTGGCAGCATGCATCAAACACTTTGCTGCCTACGGGGCTGCGCTTGCTGGTCGTGATTATGCCCAGGCGCAAATTTCCTTGCATGATTTTTATCAACAATATGATGCGGGTTATCGTGGCGCGGTTGATGCAGGTGTTCGGATGGCAATGACCTCTTTCAACGTCTTTGAAGGTGTTCCTGCAACCATTCACCAAACCTTAATAAGAAAAATCCTGAGGAAAAAAATGGGATTCAAAGGTGTGACGATATCGGATTATGATTCGATTATTGAAACGGTTGTTCATCGTGTCAGTAAAGATAATCAAGATGCCGTCCGTCAAGCCATGTTAGCCACCGTTGATATTGAAATGGCTTCCGCTGCCTATATCAAACACATTCCCGTCTTGGTCAAGAACGGTTTGATCGATATGGATTTATTAGACCAAGCCGTGTTACGTGTGCTTAAACTCAAAAAGGATTTAGGTTTATTTACCAATCCTTTCAAAGGTGCAAACGTCAAATTAGAACAAACATTTCCCCTATCGACTGAACAACGAAACCTTGCAAAACGTCTTGCGGATGAATCGATTGTGTTATTGAAGAATAAAAACAATCTTTTACCACTACAATCTCAAAAGGTCGCCTTACTCGGTAAAATGTCAAACTCAGGCGAACTCCTCGGTCCTTGGTCGTGGCATGGTAATCGCCAAAACACGGCAACCGTTTTCCAACAATTAAAACCATTTGTTCATCATGGTAAAGAACTCATCGAATCGTGGGATGAATCCACCTTGGCAAAAGTGAAATCAGCAGATGTTTTGGTTGTGATGACCGGGGAAGAAGAAAAAGAATCTGGCGAAGCGCGATCAAAAGTCAATCCAACCTTGGCGACGGATACGATTCAGTTTATCAAGACACTGAAACGTTTTCAAAAACCAATCGTGCTCATCATCACCGCAGGACGACCATTGATTCTTACGTCAATCATTGATGATGTCGATAGTATCCTTTACACGTATTTTTTAGGAACCGAAGCAGCGAATAGTATCGTCGATACCTTATACGGCAGAAACAATCCTTCTGCAAAGTTAACGATGAGTTTCCCTCGGCACTTAGGGCAAATCCCAATGAGTTATAATCACCTCAATACTGGACGTCCTTTCTTAGGTCAATCCTTTACGTACACCTCGCATTATATTGATGAATCCAATCTTCCATTATTCCCCTTTGGTTTTGGATTAAGTTATAGTACGTTTAAGTTAGAACGCGTCAAGGATATATCGAAGGATCAAGATCTTTTGTTTAGCGTTGATGTGAAAAATGAATCGGATCGAGCCGGATGGATGATTGTTCCCGTTTATTTAATTCAACCCTTTGCGCCAGTAGCATTACCAAACCGTCAATTGGTTGGCATGGGGAAAATATTCTTGGAATCACGTACTTCGAAAAATCTTACCATCACGATCGATCGATCCTTCTTAACTTACATTGACCGCGATTATCAAAAGCAAGCGCTTCAAGGCAAGTTCACCTTTCAAGTCGGCGATGATCAACCAAAAGGTACGATCATCAAGGAGATTTAATCGATGGCAACCTTACAGAATCAATGGCAGCTCTATCCGATTCAACAAGGAGGAATTACCTTTTCTTTATTGGCATCCGGTGATGTCTTTAAGATCATGGATCAAGAACATCAAGTGAACTTGTTACATGGGAACTTACTCGATGGGATGATTGCCAATCTATACCTGAGAGAAAAACTTGCCAAAGGTTATCGGGTGACCAAATTATTAGGAATCGATAGTCCAAGCCAATGGACATTAACAAAAGATGGTGCGATTTTCCAAGGTAACATTTGGGACGTTGATTATCAAGTTCATTTGGTTGTCCAAGCGAAAACCTGGTTTTATCAACTCCATTTAAAAGGGAAAAATCCTCAAGCCCAATATGATGTCATGTATGGCCAAGATGTCGGGATTGCCCACCCCTTTGGAATTCTTTCAAATGAAGCGTATACCTCACAATATATCGACCATCAAGTTTTTCAAACACCCACCCATATCACGATTTTATCAAGACAAAACCAAGGTAGTACCCACTACGTTCAAATCGGAAGTGATTATCCTACCGTTGCATATGCGACGGATACGATGCAATTTTTTGGACTCGATTATAAACGCACCCATCTTCCGGTGGCCTACCAATTACCCTTACTTCCTTCTAAGAATTATCAATATGAATTTTCCTATCCTAGTTTGCAAACCAAAACCTTTTCATTAACACAAACGCTCACCACGATTTCCTTTTATGGTTATTCGCATCGAGAACAAGATCTGTTTGTGAAACAACCGTTTGCCTCACCGGTTTTCCCAAAAACCACCTGGGTTGAAAAATTATCCGGAAACAAATTAAAGTCGCTATTAAAAACCAAATCGCCAATTATTGGTCAAAAATTAACCCAAGAAACGATCTTGAAACATTACCCACAATTAACCGACTTAGAAATTGAAGGTCAAGATCTGCTTTCCGGTTTCTTACCAGATGGCAGTCATCTGGTTACGCAGCAAAAAGAACTACTCGTGGAAAGACCCCATGGAACGATTTTATTAAGTGGAGATGTCTTGCATGCGACCGAGGATGTGTTTGCAACCACGGCATACATGATGGGCATCTTTGGTTCACATACAGTTTATGGAAACACCAATTTTCATAAGCTTACTGGCGATTTAAGGCATCCTTTGAATGTTCATACCTTATCTGGGACACGCATTTATCTTGAACAAGATGGTGTTTTTAATCTTCTTGGCATGCCTTCGGTATTTGTCATGGGTTTTGATCAATTAACATGGATATATGTCCTGCCCCAAGATACGATCACGATTACCCTTGCCGTGAATGGAGAAGATCCCCTTTCAAAACTAACGTTTGCGTCAAAAGAAAATCGGTCTTACCGCGTCAAATTATCACAACAACTCCTGATCGATACCAATGAATATAATCAACCGATTCAATATACGTTTGACGGCCGAATCCTGGAAGTGGATGGGCGTAGTAATGGCATGATTGCCAGTCATTATCCTGGATTAAGATACCGCTTATCAGCCGACCAACCTTTCCAACTTGAATTCCCACAACAATTGATTACACCAACCCAACATGATGGTGGTTTGTTATTTTTCTCATTTGGGTTTACGAGTCGCTTTAGTTTTTATACCGAAGGAACCTTAACGGGAAACTTTTTAAAGAAACCAGAAACCATCTCCTTTGAAGGTGCATATCCTGCCTTGTTGAAAAAACTCGTGCCATTAAAATTAACGCTCGCATCGAAACAAAAACAACTGGATGGGTTTAATCGCTTGGTTCCTTGGTATGTTCATAATGCCTTGGTCCATTACGCTTCTCCGCATGGATTAGAACAATATAACGGTGCAGCGTGGGGAACGCGCGATGTCCTCCAAGGACCTTTTGAATTATTCTTAACCGCCCAACGTTTTGATATCAATAAAGAAATTCTTCTGAAGGTCTTTGCCCGTCAATTTAAGGATACGAAAGAATTTCCGCAATGGTTTATGTTTGATAACTATCGCCATATTCAAGCACATGAATCTCATGGTGATGTCTTGGTTTGGCCATTAAAAGCGCTCGCCAGTTATTTGGATGCTACCAATGATATCGCCTTACTTAAACAACCGCTTCCATTTATGGATAAGCAAACTGGCAAATTTACCGTAGAAAAAGTCAGTGTCGCCGAACACGTGTGGGCGATTATTCAAACGATTCAACATAGTTTTATCAAAGGGACATCGTTACCCGCTTATGGCGGTGGCGATTGGGATGATACGTTACAACCTGCCAATCAAACGTTAACCAAACAAATGGTGTCAGGCTGGACGGTTGCCTTACTCTTTGAAGCATTATCCATTTTAAATAACTACCCGCTGTTTTCTGATGATCGCCAACAACAATTAAAAGCATTGACCGATCAGCTCAAAAAAGATTTTGATCAATACCTGATTGTGGATGGGGTTCCTGCTGGCTTTGTGATTTTCTATCCAGATCATCAAGAAGTCTTGTTGCACCCTTCTGACAAAACCACTGGACTTAATTACCGTTTATTGCCATTCAATCGAGGCATCATCAGTCAAGCCTTTGATCCAAAAGATATTGCCCGTTATCAACAAATCATTCAAACGCATTTACGGCATCCGGATGGTGTACGTTTAATGAATACTGCCGTTCGTTATCAAGGTGGAAAAAAGACCTATTTCCAACGCGCAGAAACCGCTGCAAATTTTGGTAGAGAAATCGGCATTCAATACGTTCATGCCCATATACGTTACATCGAAGCGATGTGCACGATTGGAAATGCAGAAGAAGCATGGTGGGGATTAAATGTCATTAATCCAATGCATTTAATCACGCACGTTCCCAATGCTGAAAAGCGCCAACGAAATGTTTATTTCTCAAGTTCTGATGCAGCATTTTTAGATCGATATGAAGCAAAACAAGACTTTGAAAAAGTGAGAAAAGGGCAAATCAAAGTTAAAGCTGGATGGCGACTTTATTCATCTGGACCAGGGATTTACTTACAAACCCTCATCCAACGTTTTCTTGGTGTTCGCGTTTATCGCGGTCAGTTAATCGTTGACCCTCAAGTTCCACATTCCTTAGCAGGTTTAACGGTTCAATTCCATTTCCAAAATCGCCCATTAACCATGGTGATTCCTCAAGTGCCTAAACCAAGTTTACCTGGGAATCGTTATCGTTTAAAGATAGCAACCGATGTTAAAATCACTGCCTCCAATGTGGTGGTAACGATTCGCGAATGAACAAGCAAAGAACGATGAATGCTTTCCCATTCATTATTTTTTCTTTACTCGTGGTGACAAGTTGTGATGGCATCATCCAACCTTCATCTCAAGTCTTTTCTTCGGAAAATTTAAGTCAGTATGAACGTGAATTGACGCCAACGATTCCTTACTTGTCAGAGAATTACCTTCTTCCCGTACTTGCGGAAAATCCTTATCTGATTTCAATCACATGGACTACGCCACATTATGCGGTTGAGGATGGGACACTCATTTATGTTTCTCCGATTGCAGATGAGGTCATTACGCTTTCTGCAACCTTAACGTATCAACTACTCAGTCATACCCTCACCTATGAATTGCTGGTCAAAAGTCAATTAGATGTACCATCGTTTTCAAAACGCCCAAGATTATCGATTCAACTCGGCAGTCAACGTACCGAATCCGACATTTATTATGAAGACTATATTTCGGCAACAGCGACCATCCAGCATGATGCCAACGGACTGTATCAAACGACGTCCATCATCTCACCGTTAGGGATTCGTACACGTGGCCATTCAACCCGATTTATGCCGAAGCGTCCATATCGGATTCGCTTTGATCAAAACACATCCATTTTTGGTATGAAGCCTGCCAAGAATTATATTTTATTGGCGAATTATATCGATCGCTCGCTTGTTCGCAATAGTTTAGTTGCATACATGAGTCAATTCTTTGATTCAACCCTTTATCCGCTTGATTATCGATTTGTTGATTTAATCATTAACCAAGAATATCGGGGACAATATTTACTCATTGAGCGTGTAGAATTCCAAAAGAATCGGCTTGATATCGAACCTAATTTATCCCTTGATGATGCTGGCTTTATGGTTGAACTAGATTTCCAAGTGTACGTTCAAAACCAAGGCAATGAAAACTTAGAGTGGTTTATGATGAATGACAAACCGTATGTGATCAAGGAACCGAATCCATTAACGACTCAAGGTTATCAATTTCGGCACACGCGTTATATGAATGATTATTTCCACGCCACAAGAACAGCGCTTATCCAAAAAACCAATGTTGCCGATTATATTGATATCGAAAATTGGATTGATTATTTCATGATTCAAGAAATCTCAAAAAATGTTGATGTCGGTTGGGGTTCCGTTTATATGGTCAAGCCCACCGGAGAAAAACTCAAACATATGCCTCTATGGGATTTTGACTTAGCGTTTGGTAACGCTGACTATGTGGACTATACCCCTGAAGGTCATTGGGGTTGGGCGACTTATGAAAAAAACGAATTGTTTACCTTGTTGATGGGTGTGACCGCGATTCGTAACCGATTCAAAGCTAAATTAATTGAATTTGAACGCGACGTTTTACCGCTGATCCTCGCTTGGTTAACTGCGAATGAATCGTCCTTAATGATCTTAAGTGAAGAGAACTTTAATTTGTGGCCGATGGATACATGTGAAGGTTGGTGTCCGATTCCACTACCATTACAAGGCTTAACATCGATTGCTCAACAGTTTGATTACCTTCGTGACTTTCTAACACAACGGATCACGTGGATGAAATCTCACATCTAATCAATCTTTTTATGGTATAGTGCTAAAAGTGTTTATGATTCCTGGCATATTGCTCGGTGGATCATCACCAAGGAGCAACCATGTCATTTACGAAATTAGGTCTTATTGAGACTTTATTAAAAGCTGTTGAAAAAGAAGGCTATTCAACACCAACACCCATTCAAGAACAAGCGATTCCAGTCTTATTACAAGGAAAAGACGTCTTAGGTACGGCACAAACCGGTACAGGTAAAACTGCCGCTTTTGCTTTACCGATGATTCAATTACTCACCCAATTACCAAAACCTGAAAAGCGCGTGGTAAGAGGACTGATTGTGGTTCCTACCCGTGAACTTGCGGTTCAAATTCAAGAAAGTTTCATGCAATATTCACGTTTTAGCAATCTTCGCATCGGGATGTTTTTTGGTGGCGTTAGTAAATTCGGACAAATTAATTTGCTCCGTCAAGGGGTTGATATTGCCGTTGCCACACCTGGACGATTACTTGATTTAATGAGAGACCGTGCGTTTCATCCTCAAGATATTAAAATGGTCGTCTTAGATGAAGCTGATCAAATGTTAGACATGGGTTTTTTACCTGATGTCAAAACGATTATTCAATCGATTCCAAAACCGAGACAAGCGGCTTTGTTTTCCGCGACGATGCCAGAACAAATTGCAAGCTTAGCAAACCAATTTTTAAATCAACCCGTTCGCATTGCGATTACACCGGTTAGTCAACCGTTAAATAAAATTGCCCATCAAACCATTCGCATTGAAAAGAATCAAAAACTATCGTTGTTAATGCACTTACTAAAAAACCCAGCACTTGTATCCGTGTTAATCTTTGTACGAACCAAACGTGGTGCAAAACGGACGGCGTTAAATTTAACCCATCAAGGTCATCAAGTGGTTGAACTTCACGGGAATCAATCCCAAGCACAACGCCAATTTGCGATGAAGAAATTTAAAGAAAAACATGTTCGTATTCTCGTTGCCACCGATCTTGCAAGTCGCGGAATTGATATCCATCAATTAACCCACGTCATTAATTTTGATATGCCAGAAACTGGCGAAGCGTTCTTGCATCGGACCGGTCGAACTGGTCGGGCAGGATTCTCAGGTGATGTGATTAACTTAGTTTCTCGAGAAGAAAATAGTTTACTTCACATGATCAATCGTCATACCGGATTGACACTGTCTCCAGTCCCACTTCATGGATTCGTTTTTGATCCAACCATGGTCGTCCATGGCGGAGAAGATCAAGAAGACACCTCTCGTTATAATCGTAACAAACCTCAATCCCGTTCCTATGGGGATCGTTCCTCTTCACGGCCACCACGAACTTACCATGATTCCAAACCAGCCGGTGAAGGAAGTTCAAGTAGTTATCAAGGAAGCCGTCCACCACGGTCATCGTCCTATCAAGGCCGTTTATCCTCAGGTTCTTCCCAAGGTTATCGTCAAGAACGCCGTCCATATCAAGGTTCAAATCCTCGTTCAGAATCCACCGGATCATCTTCAGAATCTAAACCAAGTGCTTATGAAGGCCGATCATCGTCAAGTTCTGCTCCACGTTATCGCCAAGAACGTCGCCCTTATGAAGGCACCAATCCACGTCCGGCATCGACTGGAGAAGCAAAACCAAGTTCATACTCAGGTCAATCTTCTGGCAGTGAAAATCGTGGTTATCGCCAAGATCGAAAACCATACCAAGATGGTGGCAAACCAAATAGTTACCAAGGAAATTCCTCAGGTTATCAAGGTAGAAAAAGTAGCTTTAAAAAACGTAATCCCTAAACTATTTTTGTTTGAAATTTTCAGCAACGTAAATCCGATTTAATGCTCTTGACAAGGCTGCTTTTGCTCTCGTCGCATCGATCTTTTCCGTCTTTTCTTTTAAACGATCCTCTGCTCTTTTTAAGGATTCTTTAGCCCGGGAAATATCAATGTCTTCCGCTTGTTCAATGGCATCCACGAGTAAGACCGTTTTATCTTTTTTTACGGATAAGACACCACCACTGACTGCATAATACGTGGTTTTACCATTTCGTATAAAATGCAAAGGTCCGGTTTTGATGATCGTTAATAATGGGGTATGATTCGCCAAAATACCAAGCTGACCAGCGGTTGTCACCACACTTAAAAGCTCGACTTCACTATCGAAGACTTTTCTTTTTGGCGTGATAATCAATACGGGAAAGGTCATGTTATTTCAATGTTTCCGCTTTGCTGACAGCGTCTTCAAAGGTTCCAACATATAAGAATGCACCTTCGGGTAAACTATCACCTTTACCTTCGAGAATGAATTGAACGCTGCGAACGGTATCTTTGATTTTGACAAATTTTCCAGGGATATTATTAAACGGTTCCGCCACGAAAAGTGGTTGCGATAAATAGTTTCGGATACGGCGTGCTCTTGCAACAATTAATTTATCTTCTTCAGATAATTCATCCACACCTAAAATGGCGATGATATCTTGTAAATCTTTATAACGTTGTAAAACTTTTTGAGCACCAACCGCAGCTTGATAATGATCTTTACCAACAATATTTGGATCAAGTGCTAAAGAGGTTGAACCTAAAGGATCAATGGCAGGATAAATACCCAATGCGGCGGTTTGTGTATCTAAAACTGTTTTGGCATCCAAGTGGGCAAACGTCGCTGCAGGTGCAGGGTCGGTTAAGTCGTTGGCAGGAACATAAACCGCTTGAACCGATGTAATCGAACCATCTTTGGTGGACGTAATCCGTTCTTGTAACTGACCCATTTCTGTAGCGAGTGTTGGTTGATAACCGACTGCAGAAGGCATACGACCAAGCAAGGCCGACACTTCACTTCCCGCTTGAGAGAATCGGAAAATATTGTCGATGAATAATAAAACATCTTGTTTTTTGACATCACGGAAATATTCGGCAAGGGTTAATCCAGTTAAGGCAACGCGCATACGCGCACCTGGTGGTTCATTCATTTGACCAAAGACAAGTGCAGTTTGTGGTAAAACATTCGATTCTTTCATTTCTCGATATAAGTCATTACCTTCGCGTGATCGTTCACCGACACCAGCAAAAACCGACAATCCTTTTTGTTCGAATGCAATATTATGAATTAACTCTTGAATTAAAACGGTTTTACCAACACCAGCGGAACCAAATAAACCAATTTTACCGCCTTTTAAATAAGGGGAAATTAAATCAATGACTTTAATGCCGGTTTCTAAAATATCACGGCTCGTTTTTTGATCAGCAAAGGTTGGCGGATTACGGTGAATGGGCATCATCGGTGAGCTGGAGAAATCTTCGGTTAGACCATCAATCGGTCGACCAAGGACGTCAAACATTCTTCCTAAGGTTTTTTCCCCAACTGGAATCGTAATCGGTGCGCCGGTATTGATGACGGACATCCCGCGAACCAGTCCTTCGGTTGGACCCATGGCGACCGCACGCACAATATCATCACCAACGTGTTGGGCGACTTCAACCACAAGTGAAGCTTTACCTTCAAGTGGGATTTCAAGTGCGGTTAACAAGACTGGTAAAGATTGATTGGGAAAACGAATATCCACAATTGGACCAATGACCTGGACAATTTTTCCAGATGGACCTAAGACTTTCTTTTCGTTTAGTTTTTTCGCCATAACCTTACCTCCTAGGTAGAAGAACCACCGATAATTTCGGCAATTTCTTGTGTAATATTTGCTTGACGTTGTTTGTTAAATTCAAGTTGAAGCTGTTCAACTAATTCATCTGCATTATCCGACGCTTTTTCCATCGCGTTTCGGCGAGATGATTGTTCGGAAACTTGGCTTTCAATCAAACTTGCATACAAGGTATTTTTTAAATAAAAGGGAACGAGTTTTTCAAAGACGGATAATGGATCGGGTTCGATTAAAGGTGGTTGTTTTCTTAGTTTCCCTTCGTTCGTAAAGGTTGATAGAGATAAAGGTAATAAGGTCATCGTGGTGGGTTGAAAAATTAAGCTATTGATAAATTTTGTATAGATGACTTGAACTTGGCCAACTTGTCGATCTTTAAATTTCTTGACCAAGGAGTCGATTAAAGGTGATATCGTTGCTTCACTTAATGTCCCAGCCTGCGTATAGTCATTCACAAACGATAAAGCGGTATTCTTAAGAAACTTACCTGCTTTTTCTCCGACGGAGAAAATGAGGTCCTTTGGCTTCACATGCTGGGTAAAATAACTCAGCACATTGTAATTATAGGAACCACATAAACCCAGATTAGACGTAATCAGAATATAGAGGGTGGGTAGGGTTTTCGTTTCCTTAAAAAAAATGGAGTCTTTGAGTTGTTCATGATGAAGATTCGTATGAACAATATCGACCAATTGTTCAGTGTAAAGACGCGACTCAAGCATCGATTGCTTCCACGTTTTTAACTTTGTGGTTGCAATCATTTGCATCGCTTTGGTAACTTTTTTAGTTGCCTTAATTGAGCCGATGCGTCGACGTAAAACGGGTAAACCTTTCGCCATGATGATCCTTACATTCGCTTTTCAAAGAACGTGGTGGCAATCTTCTTTAATTGTTCTAAAGTCTTATCTTGAAATTTCTTCCTTACTTTGATGTCTTCAATAATGGCGGGATGTTTGCTTTCAATAAAGGAAACAAAACTCTTGAGTAAGGTTTTTAACTCTTCGACAGGTGCAGTTTCTAAAAAGCGATTTTGCACCGCATACAAGAAAAGAATTTGATGTTCAACTGGTAAAGGTGCATATTGGTTTTGTTTAAGCACATTCATTAAGACTGCACCATGAACAAGAACTTTCTTGGTCGATGCATCGATATCACTTCCGAATTGAGCAAAGGATTGTAATTCTCGATAGTTTGCTAATTCAATCTTTAATGAGCGAACAACTTGTTTCATCGCCCCAATTTGAGCAGCGCCACCGACACGCGACACGGATTGTCCAGAATCAATGGCTGGCCGTTGACCACCATTAAAAAGATCAGTTTGTAAAAAGATTTGACCATCGGTAATGGAAATGACGTTGGTTGGAATATAAGCCGAGTTATCTCCGGCTTGGGTTTCAATAATCGGTAGCGCGGTTAAAGATCCTCCGCCATGGGCTTTATCAAGTTTGCAAGCGCGTTCTAATAAACGGGAATGCAGGTAGAAGATATCCCCTGGGTAAGCTTCTCGACCTGGTGGTCTTCTTAAAAGTAGCGAGAGTGTTCGATATGCCACCGCATGTTTACTTAAATCATCATAAACAATCAGGACATCTTTGCCGTTGTCTAACCATTCTTCACCAATGGCAGTTCCTGCATATGGGGCTAACCATTGTAAGGTTGCAATTTCGGAAGCGGATGCTGCAACAACCGTGGTATATGCCATCGCGCCTTCACTTCGTAACCGTTCAACAATGTTTGCAACGGTTGAATTCTTTTGGCCGATCGCTACATAAATACATAATACTTTTTGGTCTTTTTGATTGAGAATGGCATCAATGGCGATGGCAGTTTTTCCGGTTTGACGATCACCAATGATTAATTCCCGTTGACCGCGACCAATCGGAATCATCGCATCAATCGCAACAATCCCTGTTTGTAATGGGGTGTTGACAGGTTCACGCGACATAACCCCAGGAGCAATCCGTTCAACTGGCCTTGTCTTTTTGGTTTGTAGCGGTCCTAAATTATCAATCGGTTGACCCAATGCATTGACAACCCGACCAAGAAGTACATCACCGACCGGAACTTCTATCGTCCGATTGGTTCGTTTGACAATGTCACCTTCTTTTATCGCCTGGGTTGTGGATAACAAAACCACACCAACATGATCTTCTTCAAGGTTCAGCACAAGACCATATACATCGTTTGGAAAAAGCACGAGTTCGTTCATCATTGCTTTTTCTAAACCATAGACTAAGGCGATGCCATCACCAATGGAAATGACTTTTCCAGTCTCTGCTTCACCAAAAGGTTGGTGAAACGATTTAATTTGTTCCTTGATTAGATTTGAAATTTCTTCTGGTTTGATTTTCATACTTTATCCTCGTTTTAATAGTTGTTGCTTAAGACTTGCTAATTTTTGAAAAATCGACGCATCAAAGATTTTTCCTCGAATATCGATCCGAAAACCACCTAACAAAGTTGGATCGATGATGTTTTCAAGGCTTAATGCATGTCCTAAGTGCTTTTGCATTGCCTGTTGTAATTGGATGAGTTGATCTGGTGTGAATGGTGTCACGGAATATACAATACCTTTTTGTTGTTGTAGTTCATCGCGTAATAAATGGATGGTCGCTTGAAGAATGGAAGGTAAGTATAGAATCCGGTGTTTTTCCACAAGTAATGATAAAACATTATGGAAATCAAACCATGTGTCAACAGGGAAGGTTTGATCCAAGAATTTAAACTTGGTTTCTTTACTGTAGAATTCATTTGCTAAAAAATGAATAAGGGTGGAATCGGACTTTAAGAATAGGAGAAGCTGTTCAGATGCTTCTAAATAAACTTCGACTTGCGAGGTTTCTAGGGCAATCTTTGATAACGCAAGTGCGTATCGAGAAGCAATACCTTCCATTAATTCCTTAATCCTTTAATAAAGTTTTCAATAACTTTATCATTATCTTTTTGATTAAACTCTCTTTCAAGAACTTGTTTCGAAGCATCAAGGGCAACGTTGATCATTTCTTTTTCAATTTCAAGTAAAGCTTGCGATTTAGCTTGACCAATTTCATCTGTTGTCTTTTGTTTAATTCTGTTTGCTTGGTTTTGAGCATCTTCTAAAAGTTTTGCCTTGGTGGTTTCAATTTCTTCTAAAGCTTCCTCACGAAGTGATTTTAGAGATTGTTGAACTTTCTTGGTTTCTGCTTCTAATGAAATCTTCAGAGCTTTTGCTTGGGCTTCACGGGCAATCGCTTCATCCAAGGTTTGTTTAACAAATGCTGCGCGCTTATCAAAAATTCCTTTGATAGGTTGATAGAGAAATCTTTTCACAATCAAAAGCATGACAAAGGTTGAAAGCAGCTGGGATATAAAGGGCCATATGCCAGTTGGAATCAACTTATCAATGATAGTTTGCGGATCAACTGGACCCGCAAAAAACATGAAAAAAACCTTCATAAGATTAGTAGACGAAGATGAGTAAAATGGCGATTAAGAGACCGTAAATACCAGTACTTTCGTCAATAGCACAGCCAAGAATCATCGTTGCACGAAGATTATCGGCGGTTTCGGGATTACGTGACATACCTTCAATTGCAGTTGAAACGATTTGCCCTTCACCGAGAGCAGGACCAATCGCCGCTAAACCAACCGCTAAACCAGCACCAATGCCAGTTAAACCCTTGTTGATATCAGCAAATACTGGCGACAATAAAGCGAATTGGGCAGCGACCGTCGTTAAGATGGATAGGATCATAAAATCTCTCCTTTTTTATATCATGCAGTGACTGCATGTTTTTCTTCCTCGTCTTTGCTTGGTCGAGCAGGCCCTTCCTGCGCGATGAAAAGCATCGATAAGGAAATGAAAACAAGGGTTTGGATGAGCGCCGAGAAAAGATCGAAATAAAGGTGGAACCACGGCGCAACAAGTGGTGCCAACCAGATAGAGTTAGATCCAGCAGGTAAGAAACTAAAGAGCCAAGAAGATAACTCTCCTAATGAAAAATAAATGAGTGACATCAAAATGAATCCTGATAAGATATTGCCAAAAATACGAAAACTCATGGATACAAGTGGTACCCATACTGAGAAAAGGTTAATCGGTAGGAACACAGGGAAAGGTTCAATAAAGCGTTTAAAATATTTCCAACCATTTGTTTTCATGGCCGTGTAGTGAATGAGAACAAATGAGATAAGAACGATGGTGAAGGTGTTCATATAATAGCTTAAGGGTGAAGATAATCCTGTTAAACCAAACAAAAATCCAATAAATAAGTAAAGAGTAATCGAAAGAAAATATGGGGTCAAAAATTTAAAGTGCCGACCCATGTTCGATTTGACTAAGCTTTCAATGGTGAAGACAATCCATTCAGCAACCAGCATGATTCCTTTTGGTTTTTGGAATGGATCAACCTTCTTAGAAAGTTGATAAACAATAAAAGAGAAAATAGAAATAATGATAACGACCATCCAAGATGTGTAGGTTTCGGCTGGTAAGGATAAAAAAAATTCGCTCATTTTTTCTTTTTGATTATACGAAAATTCGCACCAGTAATAAAGATAATTGAACTAATAACTAAATAAGCGACAAAAATCGTGAAAATATTAAATAATTCAAAATCTTCAAATTTTATAAATACAGACGCCAATAACCCTATCGCAAATAAACCAAAACGAAACATCATATACATCGGGCTAACTCCAGCTCTTATTTTATTTTGAACGCCTAGCGTTAATCGATTTGCTTGAATAATGATTATTCCATAATTAATCGAGCCAATCACCGACCCTAAAACCCAACCAAGTGGCCAGGAGAGAGGTGACCATCCGAGAAAATAGATAACGAATAATAGGATTCCAACAATAAAAAAAACAATGAAAGCTTTTGCTAAAATTTTTAATGGTAATTGCCGAATCGAATAGGCGTTTTCCATACTTCATTAAGATAACATAATTTGAAGTACATTTGAATCAAAATACGATTTTACAATTCTCAAAAAAATTAATGGTAAAATAAGTGGTGAGGATTTATGCAAAACCATTTTAAACTTTTTGCCTTAAGCGGCTCAAAACAATTAGGATTAGCGATTTCTCAGGCACTTAAAGTTCCTTTAAGTCCTTTAGAAATTAATAAGTTTGCGGATGGTGAGGTTCTTGTTAAACCGCTAGAAACGGTTCGAAACCAACACGTTTACATTATTCAAAGCACGAGTAAGCCTGCATCAGAAAATCTAATGGAGTTAATGGTATTTGTCGATGCGCTAAAACGATCAAGTGCAAAAGAAATCACTGCCGTCATTCCATATTATGGATATGCTCGACAAGATCGTGTAGCTAGAAGCAGAGAACCCATTTCCGCTAAGCTCGTTGCAGATCTTTTAGTTGCTTCAGGCGTCGATCGGGTGATGAGTGTCGATATTCATACAATGCAAATCCAAGGATTCTTCTCCGTTCCTTTCGATAATATTTCCCCTTATCACCTCTTCGCAAAAGAAATTAAACAACTCTTAACACAACAACGTTTAGGGGAGGATGACCTCGTGGTCGTCTCACCTGACCATGGTTCAGTTACCAGAGCAAGAAATTTTGCCGAACTCTTCCGTCAAGCAAGCATCGGGATTGTTGACAAAAGACGGCCCAAACCAAACATGTCTGAAAGTGTGAATTTAATTGGTGATGTCAATGGAAAAATTGCTGTGATTGTCGATGATATTGTCGATACAGGTAATACTATGATTGGTGCCACTGAAATCTTGAAGAAGCATGGAGCAAAAATGATTCTTGTTTGTGCTACTCATGGAATCTTTTCCCAAGATGCTTTAGCGAGAATTCAACAAGCTCCGATTGATCGTTTTTTCATTACCGATACGATTGATCGCGTTTCTCAAGGCAATATGAAAGTCATTTCGGTTGCCCCACTTTTAGCAAGGGTGATTGAAAATATGCATGAAGGTAAAGCTCTTTCCCCAATTTTTGATGAATTTTCAAGGTAATCCATGAAACGATTTTTTGCTAGATTTGTTCAGTTTTTGATGAGAATCGTTGCTAAATTGATACGGATTCCTGAGCCAACGCTCTACCTTGGTCACAAGCTATTTCATAAAGTGATTGAAATTTTTCAGTATCATCAAATTTCTAAAGTCCTTATTGTTACAGACAAAAATATTGTTCACCTTAAATTATTAGAACCTTTAATTGCGCTTTTAAACCTCCATCACATCGCAATGGTAGTCTATGATGACACCCATGTGAATCCAACCGTAACCAATTTAGAAGAAGCTAAAACCATTTTTCTACGTCAGCAATGTCAAGCCATTCTAGGGTTTGGTGGCGGATCACCGATGGATTGTGCCAAAGGTGCTGGGGCTTTGGTTGCCAGCAAAAAGCATGTAAACCAACTAAAAGGGTTGTTAAAAGTGAGACGTAAACCCCCATTACTGGTCATGATGCCAACCACTGCAGGGACCGGTTCGGAAGCAACAGTTGCCGTTGTCGTCTCTAATCCCAAGACCAAAGAAAAATATGCGATTAGTGATCCAGTTTTAGTTCCATCCTATGCGATTTTAGATTCCGCTTTGACGATAGGTCTCCCCCCACATATCACGGCGAGCACTGGAATGGATGCAATGACCCACGCGATTGAAGCATTTTTAGGTTTTAGTAACACCACCTTTTCAATCCAAGCAGCAA
The DNA here is from genome assembly GCA_945870555.1 of Staphylococcus epidermidis. GTDB lineage: Bacteria > Bacillota_I > Bacilli_A > RFN20 > CAG-826 > UBA970. The sequence continues at coordinate 27,468 of CAMBSI010000007.1, forward strand.
AAAAAGCCCTCATTTTAATTGATCAACATTTAATTAAATCCTTTCAAAACCCAACCTTAGAATCCTCAAGAAGAGGAATGTTAGAAGCTTCTTACCATGCCGGACTTGCATTCACCAGAGCATATGTAGGTTATGTCCATGGTATTGCGCATACACTTGGTGGCTTTTACCAATTTCCGCATGGTTTAGCAAACGCCATCATTCTTCCTCACGTTCTGGAAGCTTATGGACGGTCTATTCATGATAAATTATCGATCATGGCGGATTGGTTAAATCTAACGACTATTGATGCGCCAGTCATCCTTAAAGCAAAAGCCTTTAAAGAATGGATTCACCGACATCTTACTGCTTTAGAAATCAAGAACACCATCCCTGGGATCTTAAAGGAGGAAGATATCCAGTTGATGATTGAACGAGCGGAACAAGAAATTTATCCCTTATATCCAGTTCCAACATACTTAACGTCAAAAGAATTAAAGGGCATTTATAAAACCATAGGAGGTTTTTCATCATGAGCATTTATCAATTTTCGGCGACAAGTTTGAAGAAGAAAGTCATCGACTTTAAGCAATACAAAGGAAAGGTTCTGTTGATTGTGAACACCGCAACGCATTGTGGTTATACCAAACAATATAATGGTATACAAACCCTGTATCAAACTTACCAATCCAAAGGGTTAGAAGTTTTGGACTTTCCAAGCCATTCTTTTTTACAAACTCCGGAAGATAATCAAGGTATTGAAGCCTTCTGTGAACGTCAATTTAAAACCACCTTTACAACCTTTGAAAAAATAGACGTTAACGGTGACAAAGCTCACCCACTTTATATATATTTAAGAAAAGAAAACAAAGACAAGGTCGATACAAAAATTGAATGGAACTTTACAAAATTTTTGGTCAATCGCAAAGGTCAAGTTGTCAGCCGATATAATGCAAAAACGACTCCCGAAATGTTAGTTGCCGAGATTGAAAAGCTGCTTAATGATCGCTAAAGCAATCAAACAGAATTTAATAGATAAACACATTCTTTGTTTTGGCATTGCTCCTGGTTATTTTGTACAAACTCCTGGAAAAATTGAATGGTTTAGCGGCTACCCATCCTTCCATGGTGGATCCTATTTGACCAGTGCGATTGATCGGTATCTTTATGCGAGCGTCAGTCGAAACCAATTCCGAACCCTTCGGATCATTTCAGCAGGATATCCAGCATTAACTTTATCGTTAGATACAACCAATGAAACGATGATGGATGATCACCCTTCTTTTGCCTTGGTCAAAGGATTACTCAAACAATTAAACATTGCCGGTATCCAGCTCCAGCATGGATGGGATGTGTTTATTCAATCTGAATTAAATGTGATGCAAGGGTTAGGTTCCTCAAGTGCTTTTGCCACGACACTACTTGAAATATTTTTAATCGGAGCAACGTTAAAAGAACCCATTTCCTCTCTTGAAAAAGCAAGATGGATACAAGATATTGATATACCGAATGGACTCTTGCCAAAGCATCGCTTAGAAAGTTTACCAAGTCTAGAAGGTGGTACATTCCTGATTCAACATCGTGTCGATGGTATCTCTTTTTTCCAACGAACGGTTCAATCGATATCAAATTATCGGTTGCTATTGTTGCAAGTCAAACACGCCACACATCAAGATCGGCTTCCAATCAAACAAATCCTTGATCAAATGACCATCATTGCCCAACATTATCAGCATCGGGTTCTTAACCAAATTGATCCACTCAATTACCAGCATGATTTAACCGACCTTTCAAGAATGTATGGTAGCAAAACCACCGACAAGGTCAACTTTTTTTATCAAGAAAATCAACGGATCAATGTCTCGTTTTTAGGTTTAGAAAAACAACAAGATGAATCTTTATTTAACATGTTTCAAGAAAGTGAATTGGCGGCAGAACAACTATTAGAACATCACATCATCCCGCAACAGTCCGATCAACGTTTATTCAGCACGATCAAATGGATGAAACAACATTTACCAAAAGCGCACTTTCGTGTTTATGGATTAGGTTTTCAAGGCCCAATCTTTTTAATGATTCCTTCTTCAGAATATAAAATGATGTATCAACGATTAAAAGAGCAGTTTTATGAATCATCACTTCATGAAATTCATACGCTGAAACAAGGCATTCGCATTTACAAATCCTGAAACCTCTTTCATTTTTCCTTCCAAAATGTTTGTTTTTAGTCAAAAATCATTGAAAATCTCAATGTAAGCGTTGTCAATTTCATGTAAAACTAGAAAGCGTTTACATTTTGTATTCGTTAATTGTATTTTGATTTTCGAATGATTATATTAATAGCGTCGATAGGTTCTGGCGCTTAAAGACACGAGGAAAAGAGGAGGAAACATATATGAGAACTACCACCACATTAGAACGGTTATCACAAAAGCCATTAAATGCAAAGTATTATCCAATGGACCAAGAATCACCAAAGCTCATCGACGTCAAGAAAGAAAATTTCTTTCAAGAAATCGCAAAGTTTGTGATCGAAGTCTTAGCAGTCATTAAAAACTCAAACCGCGACTAACCATCGACGCTTGAGAGGAACGCCAGAAGTCGGGAACCGACTTTTTTTCTTTTAAGGCGTCAAAATGTTTACAACGTTACTTAATTTAGCACTCTCAATTGACATCTGCTAAAATGACGTTTATAGTATCTTTAGCAGTTAAAAATAAGAGTGCTAAGGAGAACACCATGGAATTACCGATTGATTACTCAAAAGATGAAAAAGTATTAGAAAAATTCGGTCGAAACATCAATGATCAAGTCATTAAAGGCAAAGTAGATCCTGTGATTGGCAGAGACGAAGAAATTCGAAAAATCATTCAAATTCTTGCGAGAAAAAATAAGAACAATGTCATCTTACTTGGTGAACCAGGGGTCGGTAAAACCGCGATCATTGAGGGCCTTGCTCAACGAATTTTACGCCAAGATGTTCCAACCACACTAAAAGATAAAATTATTTATGAATTGGATATGGGCGCATTAATCGCTGGAGCAAAATTCCGTGGTGAATTCGAAGAACGATTAAAAGCAGTCCTTAATAAAATTAAAGCTTCAGAAGGGAAAATCATTCTCTTTATCGATGAAATTCATAGCATCGTTGGCGCGGGTCGAACCGATGGAGCCATGGATGCATCAAACATTCTAAAACCGTTGTTGGCGCGCGGGGAAATTGATTGTATTGGGGCGACAACGTTAAATGAATATCGCCAATATATCGAAAAAGATCGGGCATTAGAACGACGGTTTCAACCTTTGATGGTGTTAGAACCTACCGTCGAAGATACGATTTCAATTTTAAGAGGGATTAAATCACGCTATGAATCCCATCATGGTGTCAAAATCACCGATGAAGCACTTGTTGCAGCTGCGACGTTATCAACCCGTTATCTCACCTCACGTTTCTTACCAGATAAAGCGATTGATTTAGTCGATGAAGCCTCCGCGATGACGCGTGTGCAAATTGAGTCGATGCCGACTGAATTAGATGAAGTCGATCGAAAAATTCGTCAACTTGAAATTGAAAAATTTGCGTTGAGTAAAGAAGAAGACCCAATTTCCAAGTCTCGATTTGTGAAAATCAGTGATGAACTTGAGGTTCTTAAAAAGAGTTACAGTGCCAAAAAACAAAAATGGCAAGAAGAAAAAACCCAACTTTTAGACATCAAAACGTTGAAAGATACGATTCATCAAACCAAACTTAAGCTTGATCAAGCTTTCACCAATGGAGATTATCAAAAGGCCTCAGAACTCCAATATGGCAAGCTCCCTGAACTTGATAAAAAGTTGACGTTACTTGAAAATAAAACACGAAAAGGTCGAATGTTATCAGAAATTGTCACCGAAGAAGAAATTGCAAAAATCGTTTCCAAAATGACTCGGATTCCGCTGAGTAGGATTATTCAAGGTGAAAAGGATAAAGTCCTCAGCCTGAAGGAAAAAATGCTTCAACGGGTCGTCGGTCAAGATGATGCCGTGACGATGGTGACCGATGCGATTATTCGTCAACGCGCCGGTATTCAAGATGCCAAGCGACCCATTGGTACGTTTATGTTTTTAGGTCCCACGGGCGTCGGTAAAACCGAAGTTGCCAAGAGTTTAGCTGAAGGATTATTTGACAATGAAAACCAAATCATCCGCATCGATATGTCCGAATATATGGAGAAATTCTCCGTTTCAAGATTAATCGGTTCACCTCCAGGATATGTCGGCTATGAAGAAGGTGGCCAACTAACGGAAAAAGTTAGACGGGCACCGTATAGCATTATTCTTTTTGATGAAATTGAAAAAGCACATCCGGAAGTTTTTAATCTGTTATTACAAGTCTTGGATGAAGGGCGATTGACCGATGCTCAAGGTAGGCTGATTGATTTTCGTAACACCGTCATCATCATGACTTCCAACCTTGGATCTGAATTTTTACTTGAAGGTAAAAAGGACGCCGTGGAAGATTTGCTTCATCGAACGTTTAAACCTGAGTTCCTTAATCGTATTGATGAAATCGTATACTTCAATCCATTAGACAAAGATGTCCAAGGATTAATTGTTTCCCGTATGCTTTCACAATTAGAAAATCACCTTGAAAAACAAGGAATCCTTATTAACTTTACCGAAGCAGTTGAGGAAGAAGTCATTTCCCAAGCATTTAGCAAAGAATATGGGGCGCGACCCCTTCGCCGTTTTATCCAAAAAGAAATTGAAACCTTTCTTGCAAAAAATTTGATCCAAGGAAAAATACTTTCAAAAGTACCGGTTACGATTGATGTGAAAAACC
>CAMBSI010000008.1 GCA_945870555.1 Staphylococcus epidermidis
CATTCTATTTTCAAATAAAGATTAGTTTTTAAACACCTTACAAATAGGGATATCTAAAAGTCATTTCTCAATTTTAATTGACTAATTCTCGATTTGCTTAAAACATACGGATAGTCTCTCCGTCTGTTTTTATCTCATCAACCATCATGGTTGAAATTCGATTTACCCATTTTCCTTGGTAAAAATGCTCATCATAAGGGTGAATGATCTTCAAGTTTTCAGTTGTCTACATTTTGTAGACAACTGAATCAATCCTAGTTATAATTAATTGATGATTAAGCATTCCACGAGATATTTTAAACAAGAACCAGTGAGAGCAATTTGGGATCAAGTCCAATCTCAATGGTGGTATTCCGCGGTTGATTTGACAAGAATTCTGATGGGTTCTAAAGAACCAAGAAAATATTGGAATATTTTTAGAGATAGAAATCCTGAGTTGTCATCATATTGTAGACAACTTAAGTTGTATGCTACTGATGGTAAAAAATATGCTTCTGAGGTGATTAACGAAGAGGGGATTAGACGATTGATGACGTTAATTTCCAATAAACATAAGAAAGATGTGATGGATTGGTTCAATGGGATGATGGATCCGATTGATCAACAAAGCAAACAAAAAGCCTATGAACTTTACAACACGGATTTAATTGAAAACGACGAAATCGGGAAAGTAATCTCTCTGCAAAAAATTCACGGCTATTTGTTTGAGGGGTTGTATCCCTTTGCGGGAAAAATTCGCACCAAAAATATATCAAAGGATGGATTTGTTTTTGCCAATAGTGCATTTCTCCCACAAATTTTGAAGAACATTGATGAGATGCCAGAGGCGACATTGGATGACATTGTTCGCAAGTATGTTGAGATGAATATTGCCCATCCGTTTATGGAAGGCAATGGAAGAGCGACCCGAATCTGGATAGATTTAATATTGAAGAAACAACTGAAGCAATGCATCGATTGGTCGCGTATTGATAAAAAGCATTATTTTGAGGCCATGATCAAAAGTCCAGTTGATGGTTCAATCATTAAGTCATTATTATTTTCAGCGTTGACCAATGATTTGCATAACCGCGAGCTTTTCTTAAAAGGCATTGATACGTCATATGATTACGAAGAAGTGGAGTCATAAATAAGCGGTTATTTAAAATGTGTTGTTCCAAAAAGGTTTAATCAATTTGTATGGTATAAAGGGGAAAAAAAAATCACAGACTTGAATGGTGATTTAAATTCATGCTCCATTTAAACCGAGCAGATAAACTCTCCGTTCTTTAAACCTTTCTTCCTCAAGCTTTCATTCCAACATACTTTTAACCTTTATGATTTTCTTTTTCTAACTGTTTTCGATTGAATGGGTCTAACTTTGTAATCAAAAAGGCTGTTTTTTAATTTGTTTAAATTCCGGGCACGGATGTTATAGTTGATTGACTTAAGAGGGTCATGTATGAAGAAAAATGTATTTACGTTGTTGCCAGTATTCGCAGGTGTGTTGATCAGCTGCGGGGGAACTGCTTCGTCTACAGAAGTCAATAACAGCAACTTTGCATTTGCATTATCAACGCATCGCATGGCGGAAGTTGATTTTGACATTAATTTAGATGAACTGATCGAATCCGCCAATCCCCAAACACCATTACAAAAACAACCGAATGGACCCTTAAGACAAACCCAATCCCCTGGCACGGTGGATATTGATACAGAAGAAGGTCAATTGACCTATACAGATTTGCCATCGTCCTCAAACGTGGGTTTAGAGTTTCGTAATTTGAATAACAATATCCAATCTGTTGCTGAATCCGCAAAAAATCAAGTTGATTGGGCACTAGAAAACATCACCTTGGTTGATCGATGGGTCATCATGTCAAGCAATCAGTACTTATTGCAATATGATGCCACCACGGATGTGGTTTCATTATGGATTGCCAACCAAACATTCACCTCTGAAGACAATTCAACTTACGCGTTAAAGCGCATTACGGTTCAATATACCGAAAACGGCGAACTCCTTGTGGAAGTTAATGACGCTTATAAATCAAATAATTTCGCCTCGTTTGGCCACTTACGATTTATCAAAGGATCTCTTTATGAATGGTCAAGTGACATTTGGGCCAATGGTGTTCGTGAAGAAGTTCCAACCATGGGCGGACCGGGTTGGTTTAAAGCGGTCAAAGATCCCATCACCAATTTATGGATGTATTGGCGTAGCACTTACTTTAATGCAGGTTTAAATATTCAAACCCCAAATGGCTGGGTTCAAACTTATGTTAGAATCGCACCTGAAGACATTAATCCTAGCGATGATCTTGCAACCTTTGATCGGGTCAAAGTAAGTTCAGGGGCCTTAGAAAATGATGTTTTAGCCTTTTATTTGAATGAAACAAGTTCAACCAATCTAACCTTTTATCCAACCGCTTTTACGGGATGGTCATCGATTCAAGCTCAAATTGCTGACACGACGATGACGAATCTTCAAAATTGGAACGATATCAATCAAGATCTTCCACTTTATGAAACCAATGCTGGTTCATTAATGCTGAACAATAACGCATCAACTGAAGGGATTTCTACCATCGTACGAGCGCATAACATCGATGACAATCTCGGTGTCGGTTATGTTGGTTACGTTGCGGAAAGTGCCATCATCATCAATCAAAATTATCGCAATATGTTATCCGATTTGCTGAGTCAATTTTCAACCCTTGGTCTTGCTTATGCTCATGGGAATTTAGCCGAATTATTTGATGAAGTGATAGCGATCACCAATAACCTTGATCGTTTATTTAATCAATTTTTACTGAATGATGTATCCGGCTTTTCAACCTTAACAACCTTACGAGATGTGGTCAATCTAGAAATGGAAATGATTGCGTCTTTACCAACCGCATTTGCGCTCAAGATTGAAGCATTTACATCCATCGATGTCAGTGATTTACCACCAGTTGTGATTGGGGCAAATGATTTATTGTCTTTGAATAACGCCATTACCGGTAGCGTGACATTAAATGCCGATGGATCCTTTTCCACTGGTAATCTTTCCATCAATATTCCACGGACTGTTTTATTAACCTCAGGAGCAAATTATGCGTTAACGTATGCTTGGTACGCGGATGGTTTTTTCATTCCGATTGGCCAAGAAAATACCATTGCGTATGAAGGTGGTGCACTTGCGATTGAAGGCAACCAAACGTTTGACCTACAACCTGGTATCGCTGGCAATTACGAATTGGTTGTTTATTTGTTGAAAGTCTTAGACGATAACACGTCCTTACGCGTGAGTTCCGTTTCTTATGTTACGGTGGAAACCTTTGATGAACTTGTGACGATTGGTGACGTTGTGAATGGTAATCAACCAACGTACACCTTTATAGAAAACCAAAATCGTTTAACCCTTACCGTTTCTTTAGTCGATGTTGAAGCACCTGCACTTATTTATCTACCCTTGAACTTAAGTTATCAAGGCACGAGTTCATCGAATCAACTCACGCTCGTCCTTCCAGAAAATATGTCGTTGATTGCGATGGTTGAAAACTTTGATATTGTGGATAATGTCGATCAAAATATCCTCTTTTCCTTTGCTCTGTTAACGTGGAGTGAAGGCGATATTACCTCGCTAACCGCGGTTGTTGAACTCGGTACCTATACATACACGTTCGCGGATCAAGCAGGCAACTCAACAAGTCTTTCCATCACATTTAATCCTGCTTAGTTTTTTATCATCATTCCCGTTAATGTTAAAAACCACCCACATGGGTGGTTTTTTCATGCATCCATCGTTAACTTTGATTGAAGTTTAATCGGTTGAACTTGCCCAATTGAATAACCACACATTACGTTCTAATAACCAGGATATGACTTGATCATGGATGATTTGCCAATCGCCAAACCAATACCATCGATTCGCATGACGGGTAAACGCATCGAGATAATCGACTTGAATGGATGCAAGCTTTTGCACCGTGGTTGCAATGGATTCGTGAATGGTCACGTACCTTGCTTTTACCATGTCCACAAACCACGCTTGGCTCATGAGAATTAAGTACATTTCATTCGACGTAAAATCCGAATAATATAAAATCGTTTCAGCGACATAGAGATCAGTTGTAGAGGCATCCCCACGAGACATACCAGCGGTTAAATCAAAATCCCAAGGTGGTGCAAACGTCCACTTTCCACCTTCAGGGCGATACAGATAAAAGGAACTCCAACCACCATCGGTGTTTTTAAATAACTCATGCAAAATATACATATCCACGATCGATGGTAAATCAGATTGTTCGGTGATTTGCGTTTGATTTCCTTCATAAACCGCGGTGACGAAGGATTGCAATTCTACTTGGATATACGCGATTTGTGCACGGAATTGGTCTTCACTGATGATACCTTGCCATTCATCAGGTTCCGGAGATTTCACCGTAAATGGATAGCGAATACCTTGAACATAAAAGTAATCTATCCCGTCTGTGCCTGTTGCATATGCATCAAGTTCTAAAAGATAGCCAGTATCCAAAACCCCATAATCACTTTCAATCTCAATGCGACCTTCATCCACGCGAACGTGCTCAAAGAGGTTATACATGCCGTGGTATTGATCGTTGAAATAAACTTCAACGTAACGAGAAGAAGAGGTGAAAGGGATGTCGGTCATGGCTTCTTTACTCACCATGAATGCTGCGTGATTGCGAATCAAACCAAAGTCATGACCACCAGGGGTTAACACCCAATGGCGAGAGGCGACTTCTCCGAATAATCCAAGTTCGTCATTAAATTTAAGGCGATAACCTCGTTGGTCATAACCCCAGCTACTACCGTTACCACGACCTCTTAGTTGCAAATCCGCTTGATCAATTAACCAAGGCGTTTGGGTGTTTGCCAAGGAAAACGAGGCAACTTCATATTGTTCTCTGATCACCCAATCAATCGGAATATCAAGGTTAAAACGCATCACCGCGGGGGTAAGGATTTCAGCTTCCCAATTTGCGTACAACGTCAAATCTGTGGTAACGGTTTGTTGAAAGTCCCAGGGATTGGATGGAACATCGTGATACCAGTTCAGAAAAAAATAACCATCTCGGGTTGGATCATTTGGTTTTTCGATTTGCCCACCAATCAAAACGGTTTGGTCATCAACACTTGTTCCTTCTTGTGTATCAAATGTAACAGTAATCGTGGTTGAAGAGGAAGTGGGTAATGGAATCGTGCAACTGATTAAGGTTGGTATGAGTAACGTGAACCATATTTTTTGATGAACGTGCATGCATCTATTATAAATAATTATTCTATTTTTTAAAAAGAGATTCGTTTGAATGGACTTCAGTTGATTGAATCTCCAGCCTTTCAAAACAATAAATCCAAATTTTTTTTATATTAAAACTTAGACAACCCATCGCTATGTTAAACTTTGATACATACAAGGGAAATAATGATGAAATATTTAACAATGAATAATGGTTTTCTAATTCCTGTCTTAGGAACTGGTACCAATACGTTTGGGAAGAAGAACAACGACTTTGAGGGAGAAATAACTTTTGACACCAAAGAACTTGTATCGGCTTTCTCACTTGGTTATCGTTTGATTGATACAGCAATTTATTACCGCAATGAAGCAGTGATTGGTAAGGCGGTTAAAGAATCAACCATTCCACGTGAAGATTTTTTTATTACTTCAAAAATTCCGGACAAGGATGAATTTTCTGCAACCGATGATCTTGTTCGAAACCATGTTAACGCTTCATTAAATGCGATTGATTGTGGATATATCGATTTATATCTTATCCATTTTCCTCGATCAACCCATGAAGAGAATCTTCGAGTGTGGCGAGTATTAGAACAGTTCGTTGATCAAGGAAAGATTCGTTCGATTGGCGTGTCTAATTTTAACGAAGAACAACTCCTATATATCCTTAACCATGGCCGAATTAAACCGGTGCTCAATCAGTTTTTATCTTATCCTGGTCATCATAACCAGTTACTCATTGATTTTTGTCAACGTCACCGCATCATTCCCGAAGCCTATCAATCGATCAAAAAGGTAAGTGAAGCGACAAAAGAAGTGCTAGGAAAGATTGCAAAATCGTATGGTAAAACCTGGAGTCAAGTCGTGTTAAATTTTCAAATCAACGAAGGAATTGTTGTGATTCCCAAGTCACATCAATCTCATCACCAATTGGAAAATATGAATGTTTTTGATTTTTCATTGACCACAAAAGACAAGGCAATCATTCGAGCGCTTTAATCATTTCACGAATAACCGACACATATTTACACCAACTCTAAATCCGAACACTTTAGAGAATGGAAAGTGGCATATGCCCAACATGACGGTTAATACGACTTTAGTTTTAAGGGTCTCCTTGCCTCAAAATACAAAACATTGAATGCCGTGGGATTAAGCTGCATGCTATTTCTTATTGTTTTTTTCAACACTGACTGCCAAGATTGACGCCATGAAGTAATGCCCATGGAATTGATGATTAATTTGCTAAAAAGTTAGCATTTCGTTTGAGTCACCCAAAATAACAAAAAATCCTCTAAATTAGTGAATTTTACAAATATCGTATATATGTACTAACTATCTTTAAAAAGAATTGACCTTGTAAGCCTTATTTGAATTTTTATAAATTGAATATAGCTTTTCCATATGTTTATTTCTTTATTATTACCTAATTTTTCTCTATAATTATGCGCGTGAGGTTTAAATATGAAGTATAGAATTGTTAGTTTATTCTCGATCGTTTTTGGTACGTTTTTGCTGATTGTGGTTGCGGCCGCAAGATTTGCATTTTATGTATCCACCATTTCGTTTAATACGAATGGCGCAGCACCGATTCAATCGATTCAAATTGAAGCAGGTGACGCATTAGAATTACCATCTCCAACACGCGAAGGTTACACTTTCGGTGGTTGGTATTTGGACACAGAACTTGAACGTTCGGCAAATTTCTTGGTTTTAAGTAATCAAGACCGTACGTTATATGCGTACTGGATTCCTAATACCTATACGGTTACCTTTGATAGTAACGGTGGATCGGATGTTGAAAGTGTTACCAACACTTTTGATTCTGAATTCCTTGCCCCAACACAACCAACCTTAGAAGGTTATGATTTTGCTGGCTGGTTTACCGATGATGAAACGTTCCTTGAATCTTTCACCTTTGGCACCCACCCATTAGATACAGATTTATTCGCAAAGTGGACCGCGACCGTTTATGACATCACGTATAACCTCAATGGTGGAATGCTTGCAGTCGGTGAACAAACATCTTATACCGTTGAAGATGATTTAGTCGTCTTTAATGATCCAACTCGCGTTGGTTATACCTTCGAAGGTTGGTATGATAACTCCGCGTTTGATGGCGATGTTTACGTTGCAATCAATCCAAATCGCATGGAAGACTTATCACTCTTTGCAAAATGGACTGTCAATCAATATACGATTACCTTTGATGAATTAGGTGGTTCTCAAGTTGACAATATTACCCAAGACTTCCTTACGATCGTCACTGCTCCAACCGCACCAACCAAAACTGGTTATACCTTCATTGGCTGGTCACGAAACGGTGAACCGTATTCATTCTCAATCATGCCAGTCGATGGTGCAGATTTAGTTGCGATCTGGGAAGTGAACTCCTATACGATTACCTTAAATGTTAATGGTGGTACTGGTATTACGGACACCACTTTAGACTTTGACTATGATGCGTCGATTAGCTTAACCAACCCAACCCGCACAGGTTACACGTTTGATGGTTGGTCCGATGGTGACAATGACTGGACCACTGGTGATGACATGCCAGACAATGATTTATCCTTAACTGCACAATGGAGTATTGTCAATTATTCCATTACCTATGCAATGGATTTTGGTTTCAATGATGGTGATAATCCAACCACCTACACCGTTTTAGATAATGTTACCTTTGATAATCCAACCAAACCTGGACACACCTTTAATGGTTGGTTCAGCGATGGAGCCTTTACCCAACCAATTACCTCCATTGCAACCGGATCGACTGGCAACAAGAATGTCTACGCAAAGTGGACCATCAATACGTATACCATTGATTTAGATGTCAACGGTGGTGATGCGATTTCTCCAACCTCATTAACCGTTAATTTTGCTTCTACACTTGCTTTACCAACCCCAGTTCGTGAAGGGTTTGATTTTGATGGATGGGAAACCGCAGAAGGTGTTGGCTATGGCAACGGTAATATTATGCCAGCTAATGACCTTGAATTAATCGCCCAATGGGAAGTTAAGACATATGATGTGGTTTACTATACGTTCGAAGCCGATATCACAAATCCAAATAAACTTCCTGCAACCGTTGAATATGAATTAGGTGAAACCGTGACGGAACAATCCGTAACCAACCCTGGTTATATTTTTAACGGATGGTTTAATGCAGCTGATGATTCTGCCTTTGTTTTTGGATTTAACATGACCGATATTGCCGAACCATATATCCTTTATGGTAAATGGACTGCGATTGTTTATACCGTCACTTATAACCTCCAAGATGATGATGATGCTCCAGCGGAACTGCCAGAAGATATCCCAACAGAATTTACAGTCGAAGATCCAACTATTCCTTTAGGTGATCCGACTCGTCCTGGTTATACCTTTGGTGGTTGGAAAAATGACGGTAACGTCATTACTTCCGCTATCGGTGGTGGTACCATCATTGAAAACATTACACTTACCGCAACATGGGAACTCGTTCGTTATGACATCACCTATGAAATGGATGGTGGAAACAACGACTTTGATAACCCACGTGACTTTAACGTCGAAGAAACTTACACATTAATCGATCCATATAAAGAAGGTTATACCTTTACTGGTTGGATAGACCCAAATGAAAACCCGGTTACCGAAATTGCACTCGGAACTTCTGGTGATTTAACCCTGACCGCTACATGGGTCATTAACCGATATACCTTTACGTATCGTAGTTTTACTGGTCAAACCGTCACCACCTTTAATAATAAAGAATATGGTTCTGAACTTGGCATGAGTGAACCAACTAGACGTGGTTACACGTTTAATGGTTGGGAAGATATGGCAACTGGTGCAACTTACTATGCCGAATCCACCATGCCTGATAATGCGTTAGATTTAATCGGTACATGGACGATTAATGATTACTCCGTTGCATATGACTTTAATGAAGGGACTTCGGTTGCGTCATTTGATTATGACTATACCGTTTTAGAAAGTATTTCAATTCCTTCACCAACTCGTACTGGTTGGGTGTTTGTTGGATGGGACACCGCCGATGATGGCACCGCCAATCACACCCCAATTTCTGGAACGACCACAATTGCAATCGGTACTTATGCAGAAGATTTAAGCCTTAAAGCAGTTTGGACACAAAACATTTATACGCTCTCCTATAACTCGGATGGTGGAAATGCAATTTCAAGTACGACCTTTACCTTTAGTCAAAACTTAGATGGCACCTACTTCCCAACGCCAATCAAAGCTGGTGAAACCTTTACCGGTTGGTTTGACGACGATGGCCGTCGTTGGGCAACTGGACTTGCATACGAAAACGTTGGTCCAAATAACAATCTCGCCTTGACTGCTCGTTGGGCAACATACCCAGCGTCGATTACGTTCGAACCGGATAATGGTGAAAACTCCTACACGAAGTCTGCTTATCCAGGATCGCTCGTTGAAATTGGCTTCACACCTTATAAAGAAGGTTATCGATTTGTTGGTTGGAAAGATTTAGATACTGGTATTTTCTATACCGCAACCTCGATTATGCCAGACAAAGAATTAGTCTTGACTGCCCAATGGGAACTTAGAGACTAAGGAGAACAACATGGAAAATTCATTAATGGTTATTCTTCTGCTCATTGGTATCGCCTTTATCGTCTTTGGTGTATTGGTGCTCTTCTTACCTGAAGTGAAAGAAAAGAGTAAATAAACATGGTATTCAATCAACTCGTCTTTGATTTTTTAGGTAGAGAAGTTGTCATCGCCTTGATGTTTGTTTTTTGGCTCATGCTTGGATTGGTCTTATTTAATGGTTGGAAAGATTTTGTTGAATTTATTAAAATGCTCGTTCGTACGATCTGGTCAGGCATTCAATGGGTCGGCATGGCAATCTGGTTCGCCTTGGTCTGGATTTGGACCGGGATCAAATGGATTGGTGTCCAACTTGCTAAATTCTTTAAGTGGGTTTGGAAGGGTATCGTTTGGCTAGGTAAGAAACTTGAATTTATTTGGCTTGCGATCAAGAAGGCTGCGATTGCCGTTGCCACATTCTTTGTGAACGTCTGGCGTTGGATCGTCAAAGTCGCAAAGCTCGTTTGGCATTACCTCGTCATTGGCTTTAAAGTCTTTGTTCAATTTAGCTGGTGGTTAATTGCCGGTATTGCGATTGCAATTGGCGAAACCACATGGTTATTGATTCGCACCTTAGGTTTAGGATTATGGGGCGTTGTCCATCTCTTAAAAGAAGGTTTCCGTTGGGTGTTTATGCCGGTTTACTTATTCTACAAATGGTTAATCATTGATAAGCCATTAAAAGCATACCGCTTTGATTTAAATCCATTATGGATTGAAACCCAACGTTGGTTCCACTTACATTGGAATACGTTGATTTTCAAAACCGGTTTGACCAAAAAAGTGGTTGAAAAGAAAGTTGTTGAGAAAAAAGTTGTCGCCCCAGTTGCAAAACCTGTTGTGAAACCCGTTGTGGTTGCTCCAGTTGTGAAACCAGCGGTCGTCGTTCAACCAGAAGTGAAAGTGGTTGAAAAGAAAATTGAAACCGAAGATCGCATTGCCATCAAGTCACTTGGTGAAGTGAATCAAACCCAAGTCAACAAGGTGAAAGCTGCGATCGCGCGTGAAGAAGCGATGGATGATGTTGGTGCAACCAAAGAAGCCAAAGCATTTGAAACCCGTAAGATTTTCTTAAAGGGCTTTACCGCAAAAGCGGACTTCTATACACGTTTATCACCAGCCTTACAAAATGAATTCTCAACCATCTTCGTTAAAGAAGGTACCACCCGTATTATCCCAGAAGTCAGTTTTGTCTTAGGTCAAACGAACCAAGCATTCTTTGATAAAGTCTTTAACTTTATCTTCCGCTTAAGAAAAACCATTTCTTTAGGTTTACTCACCGCGATGGTCGAAGAAGGTCTTCGTTTAGCCGATCAAGACGCTGGTTCCAAGACGAATATTTATGAAGCTGGTATTCGCGTTGCCTATGCCCGTCGTAGCAACACGAACTTCTTGAAGTATGCAGAAACCTTATCCAGAGAAGATATCAAACTTCATCAAACCGTCTTACAAACCAAGAATCAATACGTCTATAGTGTCAAACGCCTTGCGATTATTTTAGAAAAACGTGAAGCGATTGACGACGCAATCACCTTGGTGAAGTCGGCATTAAATAGTGGTCTCAAAGATTTAACCATCGGAGAATACCGCGAACGTCTCGTCCGTTTAGAAGCTCAATTACTCATCATCGAAGCGAAGAAAAAAGGCTTATTTGTTGAAAAAGTGGAAACCCCAGTCGTGGCTTCCAATGAACCAGCAGCCGAAGAAGAAGACGAAGCAAAGTCGGTTGATTTATCCAAAGTCACCTTAAAGAAGACCGCATTCTATGAATCTTTAACCCCAGTGTTAAAAGCAGAATTTGATCGATTGTTTGTCTTGGCAGGTCAAGACCATGTCGTCAAGAGTTTGCAATTTAATCGAGGTAAAGATAATAATGTGTTCTTCCAAAACGTCTTTAATCAACTCTATGCTTACCGTAAACTCATCTCCTTTGGTTTATTAACTGCCCTATATGAAGAATTAACCCAATTGTTAAGTGGTCAACCATCTTTGGTGACTGCCGTGAACGAAGCCACCATCCGCATCATGTTCTATCGCCGTAAAGAAGCAATCTTCTTAGAACAATGTGAAGCCTTATGCCAAGAAGACATTGCCTTGCATTTAGATGTGCTTAAGACACGCAGCGGCTTTGTTTACTCGTTTAAACGCCTTGCTATCCTTTTAGAAAAACAAGGTTTATATGAAGATGCCATTGCCATGTGTGATCGCGCGATGAACTTAAACCTTGATGATAAGACACAAGGTGGTTATCGCGGCCGTAAAGAACGTATCCAAAAGCGTCAATTACAACAAGTGAAGGTAGGCGAATAACATGTTAAGAAATGCTCTAAGAGTTGCATGGGTCATCTTATTGTTCGTCATTATTTTCTACAGTATTGTGTTAATGGTTAGCTAATTCAATCCATTCAATGATGATTGTTTAGCGGTTTATATTCAATTATAAAAAATAGCTTTTGGAAAAAAAGCTATTTTTTTGAGAACCATCATTGCTTGAAAAGATTGGTGATGGGGATCCGGTAATGATATCCGCAACTGCAGTCAAAGGTTCACCTATCTTTATCTAGATCTCGTTGACGATAAAAATAAAACCATTCGATTCACGAATGGTTTTTTTATTTCATTGGTTGGCTTCAGGATAATTTTAAGTAGCAAGGATGTCATTAAGAAGATGGAATCAGTTGGAAGTAATTGAGATTAAATCCTGAACGTGCAACCCGTAATCGAATCGTGTTTAAGCCCGCACTTAGAGAAAAAGATGAGCTCGTGGTCGTTTGCCAAGTTTGCCACCCATTGGTAATCGGTAAATCCATCGTGACTTTATTTTGATTGTTTGCGAGGACTTGGAGTTGACCACTGGTTTCATTGGCAGCGACGCGTGCTTGTAATTGATAATTACCATTCGTGGGAATGTTGACCACATACTCAAGATAATCATTCACGTCTAACCAACCAGCATTTTCTCCGCCACCGATATCAGTCGTACTTTGGAATTCAACCCCCGATTGATTCGTGAATGCTTCTGCTTCAATGCGTTGATTGATGGTCGGATAACCCAATGTGGTGGCATCAAATGTAAAGGGAACCGATAGATTTTGATTAAAATCAACCGCGGTCATTTGAATCTCATAGGTGGTTTCCGGATCTAAATCATCGAGATACACCGCAGGTACCGATGGGGCAGAATGCACAAGTCCATTGACGCGGACAATATAGTTTCGAACCTTTCGATTATCCGTGGATGGATTCCATGATAAGGCAAGCGAGTTAGAGGTGACTTTTTCAATGACCGGTGAGCTAACGGAGGTTGGATCGGTGGAGTCATTTTCTCCATATGGCTTTTGATAGACCCTGACATAATCCACGACCATGGAGGTTGGGAAAATGGTGTCGTCAACGCCTTGGACGCCACCCCAACTGCCGCCGACGGCAATGTTCAAGATGAAATGAAAATCCTTATCAAAAGGCCACGCTAAATGACTAGGACCATCGACAATATCATTCACATCAAACGAAAACGTGGCGTAATGATTATCGTTGATATAAGCACGAATGATGCCTGGTTCCCATTCTACTGCGTACGTGTGGAAGGTATCAAAGACATCATCTAAAGTTAAACTTTCACCCACTTGGGTGCCTTTGGAGTGATTATATGTATCGGTATGGATGGTCGCATGCACGACATTGGGATCATATCCCACGTGTTCCATGATATCGATTTCACCACTCGTTGGCCAATTGCCATAGACCCAGTCGGTTGGCAGCATCCAGATTGCAGGCCAAGTGCCGCGACCTTCCGGTAATTTTGCCCTTGCTTCCATGCGTCCATATAAGAAGTCAGCTTTATTGCGTGTCACCAAACGTGCAGATGAATAAGCCCGGTTATCAATCGTTTCTTTTCTTGCAGTGATGGTTAAATTTCCATCTGCAACGCTCGCATTATCCGTATCTCCATTCGTGTAATATTGGAGTTCATTATTGCCCCAACCGCCTCCGCCAACGTCATAACTCCAGTTCTCAGCATTAGGTAAACCTTCACCTTCGAATTCATCGGACCAAACCAACTCCCAATTCAATGGAGTTTCTTCGATGGAGGTGGTTTGAGATGAACTCGTGGCGTTACTTGCATTTGGTAAAGGTAACTCGCACGCGACCAAAAGAAAAGTGATTGAGATTGTACTGAACCAAATATGATTTTTCATATTTTTATTATAACAAATCCATCATCCAGCATTTTTGGATTCCTTGGAAATCTGGTCATCCATCCAAAAACTAAGTTAGGTTTCATTTGTTACCTGGTTTCCTAAGATGGAATGGGTCAAACTTAAAACAAACCACTGCTGCAAACGAATTGAAAGGTAGTTAATAGATGTTAAGGATTGTGATGATTTTTAGAAAATTTCAAACAATGCATATTCGCTTGAAATCCCCTAAACTATCGCTATAATCGTAAGCGAACATAAAGGAGAACATTTATGGCCACAACTGTCACAAATAAGTTAATGAGTTTAGTTGCAGGGGGAACTTTCTTAGCAAGTTTATTAGGTTCAACTGCAACCAATGCCTTGCTCAATCAAGGTGGTCAAGGGGCAACCGGACCAACTGGTTCACAAGGGCCTGCTGGGGAAACTGGTGAAGCTGGTCAAGATGGTCAAGATGGACGTGAAGTCGAATTTTCAGTGAATGGCGATACACTTGTGTGGCGCTATGAAGGCGAAACCATTTGGAACACGCTTGATTTAGATTTAGGTCAAGGCGGTTCAGGTAGTATTGTCAATTCAGGTGGTACAGAAAGATTCACACACTGGATCTTTGCAGAAGAAGCGCTCACCATTCCATTCCCAGAACGCCAAGCGGAACCTGCCATCACCAATTCCGCAACCTATGCTGCTGCAAAAGTTGCTGAAGGTTATACAGCGATTAATAATATACAGGATCTTTTAAATATTAGTTTGGATATCACCGGTCAATACGTGCTGACGGCAAATATTGACGTATCCACTCGTTCAGAAGCAGATGTGCTTGCAAGACCATTTAATATCATTCCCGAAGTTTTAGATGCAAATAATCAAGCAATTCCGTTTAGTGGCACCCTTGATGGAGCTGGATACACGATTTCGAATTTTGTGGTGGATACAACCATTGATTCTCAACAAATTAATAGTGCTGGATTATTCCAAGAGCTTGCTGGGGCAACGATTAAGAACCTTGTGCTTAATGATTTTAGTTATACCGATGTCAATAACAGTTATCGCCTTGGCACATTAGCAGCGAGCATCGTAAGCTCGATTGTTTCGCCTACCATCATTGACAATGTGACCGTTAATGATTTTAGTTATCTCAACACAATTGGTGGATTAACAAGACTTGGTGGCTTAGTTGGTGACATTGAAAGCGCCGCAACCGCATTGGTCTACCGGACAGCGGTTAATCGGATGACAGCTGATTTTCAATCCACATCAAGTTCTTACCAAGTTGGTGGTTTGTTTGGGATGGTGAATGGTTCACTCGTCTTGGGCGATTCGTCCACGTTGATTACATTTGAAACCGCAGAAACTCACCGCATTGCCCAATCCGGTGGTGCAATTGGTGAAATACAATCAAGTGCCGATGTTCAAGTGGATGGTGGCGATTTTGAAATCATTGGTGAACTTGATTATCAAGTTGGTGGTTTTTCCGGTTCTGTCGATGGAAATTTAAGTTTAACGAACTCAATCATGACTGTGGATATTGGCTTCATTTCTGATAATGGTTCTTCCGCAGGTCAATATGGTGGTATTGCTGGAAATATTGACACACAAACGATTGTTCTCATCGATCAAGTTGAAACAAACGGTGTCTTGGTTGGTGATTATAGTATCGGTGGTTTCATTGGACAAGTTGATGATGAATCGTTCATTCGCATTGAAAATAGTACAAACAAGATTGATATCTTTGGCACGAATGACATTGGTGGCATCCTTGGTGAAACTGGTGAAAACGGACAAATGAGATTGCTTCTCGATAATGTCACCACGGAAGGTGACATTTCTAACAATATTTTAACTTCAACTTTTGGTAAAAATCTTGAAACAAGTGGTGGTTTTATTGGTTATCTTGGTAACTCAGATAGTTCAGATCAAAATGACTGGAATCAAATCTGGATCCGGAACTCGACCGTTGATAACATACAATTTAACTTCTTTGGCACCGTCACAGATAATGGTGAAGGCAATTTAGACAGTTTATACCTTAGTGAATCCTTTTCAGAAATAGGTGGCGCGATCGGTTATGTTTATGAAGAAAACTTCCTTCGCTTAAGCAATAATGATATTTCGCTTAATATTAACGCGCTTTTTGATGGTTATGAAATTCAATACAACGATATAACTTTAAATGAAATCGGTGGTTTAATCGGTTATATTGAGTACGATTCTGAATTCCAATTCCTTAACAACGTCACGGATTTAACCATTAATGTAGATTATAAAAATAACGTTTCCGATGTCGATAGCACAACCTATAATCATTTAAGGATTGAGGATATCGGTGGCGCTGTTGGTCGTAATGAAGAAGGAATTATCATTGATGTTGCCGGTGACTATACACTTACGCTGAATGTTGATGCTTCAAATAATAATTTCAACCTCATCGAATTTAGCTTTACGATGGAACAAATCGGCGGTTATATCGGTGATACCGATTCAGACGCACTCTTACTCGTGGCCGACTTAGACTTGTCTCTCGTGATCGACACCAATCTTGATTTGGGTGAAAATCCTTCCTATCAACAAATTAACATTGGGGTTCAAAACATTGGCTCAATTATTGGTGATATGGAAGGGTTTGCGTTCTTAGATAATGTTTATATCTCAACGGATGTTTTATTCAACCTTCCAGAAGCAACTGAAGGCATCTCGGTGAACACCCAAGACTTAGAAACGATTCAATATACGGGTAATAACTATTCCTTCTACGTGTTAACCTTGAACACGTAGTTCTGTTTCGATCACTTGATTTAAATTAAGCGGGCGAGATGAAAAGACAAACCATGGATGGTTTGTCTTTTTTCTTTTCAGGGCCACGGAGTGTGCCTCCGTTTTCCCAGAAGGTTTGATTTTTAACCTTGGGGGTTTGAGCGCAAAAAACATTGAATTCGACGTTATTTTCAATTAATCCAACCATGATGACCACATATAACCGATTAATGTTGCACCACTCAAATTAAAGCATATGATACCTCAAGTACGAAGGGAGACACGATGACCTTACTAATAGCTATCTTCATTGTGATTTGGGTCGCCATTGGTCTATTCATGATTTTAGGAGAATTAGGCATCATTAAATTTTTGCCATTTTCACTCATGCATGTAGCGGATCAAACACCAGTTACAAACGTATCGAAAAAAGGGGACGTTCAATCCAAACCAAAAGTTGTCAAGGAAGTCGAAACGACGCCTCTTAGAAAAAAGACTAAAAAATAAAAAAGGAAATAAACATGGACAAATACTTAAACAAAAGCAATCTTAAATTCGCCTGGTGGTTTATCTTTAACTTATTGACGACTTTATTTGTCGTCTCACTCATTGGCTTCTTTGGCGGCACGCAAGGTGAAGATGGCCTTAATGGTCGTGATGGAAGCTATGTCCGCGATATTCTTACCCAAAACATGTTGGAAAAACCAACCGGTACCAATCGGGAAACTTATGCGGATGATCTCATTGAAGAAGGTTTCTTACCCATTGATAGTCTTGCTGACTTTGAAACCTATTTCTATGATGATTTCTTAGAAGCAGAGAATACGGAACAAGGCGATTATCTTGAATTCCGAAATTTTGTCTTAACCACGGATTTAGATTTTACGGAAGCAACAGAAAACCAAAAAATTTCACTTTATTACGGGGAAGGTATTGCGATCTACTTTAGAGGTAT
This sequence comes from Staphylococcus epidermidis, assembly GCA_945870555.1. GTDB lineage: Bacteria > Bacillota_I > Bacilli_A > RFN20 > CAG-826 > UBA970. Next base: position 17,759 of record CAMBSI010000008.1, read on the forward strand.
TTTTGATGGTGCTGGCTATACGATTCTTGGATTTGAATCTGATGCCGATCAAGAATATGTGGGTTTTTTCCCACGGGTTGATGACGCGATTATTCGTAACGTTACGTTCGATGAAGCGTTTGTTTCAAACGCGTCCTACGCCGATCCATGGGGTAATGTAGGTGTCATTGTGGGTTATTCCGAAGATAAATTAGACTTGATTAACGTCACGGTTCATTCAAGTGATGTCCAATCACGAGGTAACGCTGGTGGTTTCGTCGGTGGTACTGATGGAACCACAAGATTGATCAATTCGCATGTGATCGATACCGACATTGCTGGTCGTGAGTCTGCAGGTGGATTCGTTGGTAGGGCGACTTATGGTGATATTTTACTTGCCATGAGTTCAAGCGTTGACTCATACATCAACGGTTATGATTTATCTGCCTTTACGGATACAACAGAAGTTTACTCCGAAGTCGGTGGATTTATTGGCGACGTTCAAGACATGGGTTGGGTGTATGTCTATCGTTCCTTTAATACAAGCAAGGTTGAATCGATTGGAGACGAAGCGGGTGGTTTCTTTGGTTATATGGGTAATATCAACCGCGTCTTCATTGCTCAAAGTTATAATGCCGGATTGGTTCAATCCTTCAATGATAACGCTGGTGGTTTGATGGGTGAATTAGAGCTTGATTTCTCGTTAATTGTTCAAGATTCTTTTAATATCGGCACGGTTTATGGTGAATATGCTAGCGGTGGTTTAATCGGTTTTTTTGAAAGAGATAATCGTCACCCAGAAAGCTCCATCATTAATTTTTATAACGCGGGAAACATTTTTGGTAGTGACGACTTTTACGGTGGAATGATCGGTGATCAAAATGAATCGATGCTATTAACCATCCAAACGTCCTTTAGTTTTACAGCATTCTCTCCATCCATCTTTGAAATCAGTCCGTATGATCAACAAAACTTCCCTAGTAATGGCGCGCTCATTGGTGAAGTTGAAGAAGTGATGTTTGACCAAGTTTACTATTACGTGGAAGCAAATAATCCAAGTTATGCCCAAACTGCAACCGACAAGCAATTTGATTATGGTACGGTCGCTGTAGCTAATGAAGCGTCCTTTCATGAAGCAGATTTTGTTCTCAATCAAGCTTGGGATTTTCAATCGATTTGGGAATTTACGGATGCATTTGATTTCCCAACTTTACAAGCAGTTGAATTTTTAAATCCGGGAGATGAACCAGCACTCGAATCTGGACTTGGTATTTACGCAGGCGCAAACATCACGATGCTTGGTGCTGAAGAAGGATACACGCCTTTTGAATTCCATTTTTATGACTTTTGGATGGGCGATGTTCAAGATCGAGCAGAAACGCTAACGATCCAATTTGGTTATCTTGATGCCTATTACTACGATCTTGAAGCAGATTTAGAAAATCTATTAGCCGACATTGAATTCTTCTATACGCAAACGGGGTACCCAATTCCAGGCGAAGTCTTTGAATTCACACCACTCAATGACAACTATAACTACCTCTATGTGGTTGTGACCGATTCGGATGGTAATCAAAATTTCGATGAAGTTGCAAGTTTTCAAGCGGAATTACGATCAGCAGATGCGGTTGCGCCAACCACAACCGATGCTCAAGTCACCGCTTCTTTTAATGATAATGATGTCAATGCTTTTACAATAGGTTTTCAAACTGCTACGGATAACGTATCCACGCATGCAAACCTCACGTATGTTGTGTTGATCACGAACGCAAGTGAATCGTTTATAAACGTATCTACTGCATATTCACTTAGATTTAACTCGTTCTATCATTATGAAGCGACCATCTCTGGAGACATCACCGAAGGTATGTTTTCCGGGTCATGGCCAGTTACAGGTTTCGCATTCAACGTTCAATATTATGTCACCATCATGGTTGAAGACGAAGCAGGCAATCAATTCTTATATACCTACGCAACGATTTCAACGCTTACTTAATCGCGTATCATTCATTCATAAAAAGAAAGACGGATGACAAACATCCGTCTTTTTTATGCATCAACTTTCTTGTCATTTTGATCGCGATGGTCGATGGATTAATTGAAGGTAATCGCCGTCCCTGCTTGACCTTTGATGGCTTGGCCAGCTTCTTTAATGGAAGCAATGATCGCCTGTCTTTGTTTATCCTGACCAACAAAAAGCAACGCTGCTTCTACTTTCGGTAGCATACTTCCAGGGGCAAACTGGCCTTCTTTAATATATTGGTTCGCTTGCTTTAGATTCATCTTTTCTAATGCTTTTGCTTGGGGGGTGCCAAAGTTAATCATCACCCGATGGACGGAAGTTAATAAGATCAATCGATCGGCGTGGATTAAATCTGCAAGTTTACTTGACGCAAAGTCTTTATCAATGACCGCATCAATGCCCTTTAAATCATATCCTTGACGGATGACTGGGATGCCACCCCCACCGGCAGCGATCACCAAATATTTCGCTTCCATTAAGGTTTGAATGGCGTCTTTTTCGATAATCAATTGAGGTTTGGGTGAAGGGACCACTTGGCGATATCCCCGGCCTGAATCTTCCACCATATTAAACCCTTGTTTTCTCATCAATTCTGCTTCTGCTAAGGAATAAAAATCACCAATTGGTTTGGTTGGATGTTGAAAGGCAGGATCAAGCGGATCCACTTCTACCTGGGTAATCACACTGATGGGTTGAACCGATAATCCCATGTGTTCAGCGGTGATTCTGAATGCTTTTTGTAACGCATACCCGATATAGCCTTGGCTCATTGCGCCGGCATGATTTAAATCCACAAAGGGGATCTTTGGTTGATGTTTATGGCCAATATCTAAACTTGTTTTAATCAAACCGACTTGAGGGCCGTTCCCATGCACAATCACCAATTGGTGACCATCTTTGATCAGTTCAAGTAAAGGTTTGGCAACGTCAAGCGCCAGTTGAAATTGTTCCTCTGGATTGTTGCCTAACGCGTTGCCTCCGATGGCAAAGACAATTTTCATATTGCTAACCCTTTCACAAATCCTTCGAGTGCTTGCTTAAAGCATGCCATCGGGGGTTCGACTAAACCTGCTCCCACTTGGCCGATGCCTGCTAATTGATGAGCAATACCTGTATTGATAATCGGTAAGATATTACTCGCAATCACCTTACGTATATCAATCCCAAGCGCGGTGGGGGCAAAATCTAAACTTGGTAATTGCATGACGGTATGTTTGCCAACCGTGATCGTATGCATCTTTTTAGAATATGCGACCGCATCGGCGACGGTTCCGCCAACAAATTGAACAATCGCTGGGGCTCCTCCCATCGCAAACCCACCAATCCCGTAGGTTTCTGTAATCGCAGAATCGCCAATATCAGGGGCAGCATCTTTTTCGCTATATCCTGTGAAAAATAAACCTTTGACATAATTTGCAGGCGCGGTGTACCAATGTGGACCACTCGCTAACTTGATGCCAAAATCAAGACCATTTCGCGCCATGATGGTGACCACCGTGCTATAGGGAATTCCTTGGGCAGTATCTAAGGCGACCTTTGCACTCGGCATGGAAAGATTCAAAAAATAATGGTCGTTGTTTTTAATGAAATCAAACACCATCACTTTTTTATCCATGTCCGCTTTTGTTAAAAAGATTGCTCTTGCCATTTCTTTTAAGAATAAAGCGGTCGCCGCTTTATTACGATTATGGGTTTCATCTCCCATTTGCAACGCTTGGGCAATGATTTGTTTCAGATCAATCGGTCCGGTTAATTGAATCGCTTCATGCATAATTGGAGCAAAGACATCGCTTAACCATTTGAGTTTTAGAATCACATCAGGACCATTGGCACCGTAGCGTAAGACTTTACCTAGTCCTTCGTTAATGGTGCAATATGCTGTATTTTTATGAATCGGGTTTTCCACCACGTGAACAGGCATGTGTGGAGAGATAATCCCTGCCATTGGTCCAACCGCTTGATGTTCATGGGCGGGAGAAAAAATCAGGGTTCCTGAAAGGGCGACGGTTTCTGCTTCTTTTAAGGTTGAGGCTAATCCTTCAAATAGAATCGCCCCAAGCAATGCCCCTTTCATTGGTCCTGGCATCTTTTGATACGTAATCGGTGGTCCGGCATGAAGAAAGGTTCTTTCGTTCATTCCAGGTATCACTTTATAGGCCGGCATGATGGCCGTTAATTTAGCTTGCGTTGCAAGGATACGTTCAAGCGCCAATTGATTGGCCTGATCAATCTTTTCTTGAAACGCTTCGAGTTTGACCAGCATCGTCACGATGGTTTCATCTCCAAGTCCAGGCGGTTGATAGGTCACATTTAAAAAGTCGACATGTTGTGACTTGAGATCCTTGAGGAAAATACTTGAGCCAACATTGACAACCTTGACGGGTACATTTTCTTTTAATAAACGATTCATACGCTATCCTCCTTGAATCATCGCCACGGCATATCGAATCGCTTGGGCATGGCTTGTCGCCAAGCGCACACCGATGGCTTTTAGTTGTTGTTCCTGTTTCTTCAAACCTTGTTCATCACCTTGGGTTCCACATACATAGGCAACGATGGGAATCTCAGGACGAAGCTTCATAAACGTTTTCAACACATCCACATGCGTCCCAGTGGGATCATCATGCGATCCATAACCCAATTCAAAGTCTAGCAACAACACACCAAGACTTGGATCCTTGGCTTCTTGTAAGATCCGTTCAAGTCGGATGGTTGGTTCAATCATCGGATGGGGACGACCATTGGTGAAGATATCATCACCCAAATCCACAAAACAATTACCCTTGGAATGAAAGACATCATCGAGATGTTCTTCGGGTTTTTTTGAGACGTTTGAATACACATCACGTAAGGATTTTCTTGCAATGCTAATCGCTTCAGAACACAACGTGCCACCACAATATAAACCGCGAATATACTGCATATCTTTTTTAATTGCATTGGCATCTAATTGTTGTTGCGAGGTTAATCCTTCAAAGGGTTGTATGTTTATTTTTGAAGCTTTCAGAGAAAGAAAGGCCGTTTCCGCTAAGGTTGACGCGTGATAGTAAGGACTATTTTCTGGTTTTTTCCCATCGATAAATCCAATCACCACTGGTTTGTTAACCGTTTTTAATTTTTGAAGAATTTTTTCATAAACACTTGGTGCAGGAGGTTTCGAGATCAGGGTGATCACTTTTGTGTTGTCATCTTCTTGAAGATAATCAATCGCTTGAAGCATCATTAAACCACCGACTTTTTCTGATAAATCTCTGCCCCCCGTACCAATCGCATGGCTAATGCCGCCGCCAAAACGATCAATGAGCACGGTGACTTCTTGTAAACCTGTTCCGGATGCAGCGACAATCCCAATCGGTCCACGACGGACCGTGTTGGCAAAGGCTAACCCAACACCGTTGAGCATGGCAGTGCCACAATCAGGACCCATTAATAATAAGTTTTTTTGAATGGCTTTCTTTTTTAGGATAATTTCATCTTCAACTGTGACGTTATCGGAGAAGAGCATGACATTCAATCCTGCATTCAAGGCTTGATGGGCTTCATAGGCTGCATATGCACCAGGAACGGAGATTAAGGCAACGTTTGCAGTTAACGCTTTGCTTGCTGATGACGTTGAATAATAAAGCGTGGTTTGGTTTCCAACCACCGTTGCTGGGTTTGATGACGTTTTCAGTGCCTTGATGAGCGTTTCTAAAAAGGCTTCTTTTAAGGTCAGACTTTTGATGCCTACCATACAGTCATTGGCCCCGACTTTTTTTAATTGATCATCTGGAAAACCGATATCTTTGACGAGTTGAACATTCATCGGCGTACCCATTAAAAGAAAAATTTCTTCACCAGGATATTGTTTTTTTAATGAGGCCGTTAAAGACATCAACGTGACGGAATCATAATATTCGTTAACGAGTATACGTAGAGATAAATTCATGTTTATCCTCCTTTAAGCTACGGATGGTGTTTTGGAAAAAACTTTCTAAAAACATCCAACCAGAATTACCACCTAATTGTGCAATGATGGCATCTTGCTCCTCGTGGTTTTGTTGGTAGATGCTCAATAACCAAGTCAGAAACGTCTCACTATACTGACCGAAATAGGCATCCAAGAGCATTTCTTTAGAAAGTTCGGTGGTTGGTAACGCATGTTCTTGCATCAAAGGATGGAGATGGGTCAAAGAATGTCCTAAGAATCGCTCACTTAAGATATAACCAAGAATGGCATCATCTCCGATAGGGGTGGATCCACTACCAAGACCAATCAAGGCAAGCAGTGATGCTTTTTCTCGTAAACGTAGAAACGACTCAATTTTTGTTTTTACTTGGCGAAGTTCATCGCCCAACGGATTGGTGAACACCTCATGAAATCGAACCATTCGCTTCTCGATATGTTGCAATAAAGCATTGATCAGCTGTTTTGATTTTTCAATCGGAGGCATCACCCATAATCGACCATGTTGAAAGCTCACGGAAGCATAATCCTCGATGATGATGTCATGTTTTGTCATCGTGACATGCATCCCTTGAACCACGTTTTCCATCAAGTGATGAGGGAGCGCGTCAACCACGATTCGCTTCGGGCCATTGCCTAGTTTTGCATCCACGAGATGTAATAAAAAATCACCAGGAAAGCGGATGGTGATGGCGTGGTGATAAACACGGAGAACGACTCCCACCTTTTGCGTCAGCAAAAGGTGAGAGCATGTCGTATCAAAACTACTTGCTTGTAACAGGTGCCTTACTGACATTTTTTTCAGAAGGATCTTTATAGTAATGGAAGAACAAGAACACGAGACCAAACATCACATAACCAATCGCCACTGGATTGATAGCTTCAAATGACGTTGGGAATCCTATCGCCGATGCATGGACAAATCCAAATAAGGATAAGCCAGCCGTGATAAAGGAATAAACCGCAGCCCGCATAAAGTTCTTATCAATCACGTAGATGCCGATTGCCCCGATGAGCATACCAACGAGAATGTCACCACCGGATAGACGTTGCCAACCTAAAAGTGGTACCCCGCTATTCGCTAAGGCTTCATAATCGATAACCGCTCCTACCGCGCCAAGTGCTGAGGTAATTTTTAAGACGACAAACCCAGCAATCAAAGGAATAAAGGATAACGCAATCGCAGGGAAGTGCTTCTTTTCAGTCACAGCAAATGCTTGCGCCGTGATCACCATGCCGATGTAAACAAGGATAGGTAATAAGGCGACTAATGGAACCACACTGAGCACGAGGTTAAGTAACCCGGTGAAAGCGAGCACTAAAATGGATATGCCAGTTGCCCATGAATAACCAATACGGGCGCCGGTAGATTTCCATCCTGGATGGCCAATATAAATAATGGTTGGGAATGGTGATCCAAGTAATGAACCCACCACGGTTGCTAATGCTGGAACTAACATGGACTTGGTAACTGGATAATGTTCGCCTTCTGCTGCTGCAGATTCAAGATTATCCAAGGATTCTAAGAAATCGTAAATCGCTAAAGGAATCGCTGCTGGTAAGAAAGGAGCGATATAAGAAAATCCTGTGATGATGAATCCCAATTGTGGAATCGGTAAATTTAAACCGACGGTAGAAAAGGAATCCACAACTTTACTCGGATCCATATAACCGGTAACCCAGGCTAATAACGTACCAACGATAATGGCGAAAGCACCTGCAGGAATCTTAAATGGTAATTTTTTTAATGCAAACCAACCACCTAAAACAATCGCAAATGACGTCATTCCAATATATGGGGTCGTAAAGACTTCTCCGATTGGGTTCATCGAAATATAAGTGATTGCTAATCCTGCCAAGGCACCTAACAAAGCAGACCTTGGTAAATATTTATTGATAAACGGTCCGACGAAGGCACCGGCAGTCATGATTAAACCTTGGATCAGATTCCAAGTCACCCCTGCTGCAAGCGCATCATCCCAAGAGGCACCACCAAGTTTGACAACCAGGATGACACCAAAAGCGACGGCAAAATAGTGAGGCACCGATAATCCATAAGGCATCGCGGTGACGTTTGGATTATTTGTTTTTTTAGCAAGTTGCATTGCAAAATAAGAAAGAATTAATCCCCCAGCAGAAACGGCGATTGCCGTACCAGGAACGACTGTACCAAAGACCATCGCGGTAGGCATACCAATTAATAAAAGTAAACCGATAGCGGCTAAGAAATTTGTTAAAACGTTGGAGAATAGTCCAAAGTAACCATTTAAGTCACCTTTGACCCACCATTGAATTTTAACGGATGAAGATTTTGTTTGAGCCATTGTAATTGTCCTCCTTTACTTCAAGCTCTTAAGAAATTCTTCTGAGGTGGTTGTCCATCCGAAGATGCCACCTTGCTGATTGACCATTCGAATCGCTGCTTCTTGATCACGGGGATCAAATGCAGCGGTACCGTCTTCTAACATTAAACATTCATAACCGCGGTCATTCGCTTCGCGAATCGTGGTATGAACACACACGTGGGTGGTTACACCGCACATAATTAACGATTCGATACCTTGTTTTTTTAAATAGGCTTGTAACTTCGTTTTATAAAATGCACCTTTTCCAGGTTTATCAATGACTAACTCACCTTTAATTGGTTGTAATTCATCGACGATATCATGACCATATTCGCCACGGACTAAAATCCGTCCCATCGGCCCTTTTTTTCCGATCGAACTACTACGACGTAATTTTGCAGGTTCTAAATCCGATAAATCTGGTTTATGCCCTTCACGGGTGTGAATGACGGTCATTCCTTTGGTGCGCGCAGCATCGAGGACTTTGCGAACGGTTGGAATAATGGATTTGGTTGGGGTAATATCATTCCCTAACGCTTCTCCAAAACCTCCGGGGGCGCAGAAATCTCGTTGCATATCAATGATCATCAAGGCCGTTTTTTTTGCATCAAAATCGAAATTAAACGGTTTTGCTTTCACAACATGTTTACGCATGATTGGTTGCTCCTCCTTTCTTACTTAGTTTGTCGAATAGGCCGACATGGTAACCAAGCAATAACAAGGCTACAAGTGCGTAGCCAATCGTCATGCCTGCATTGGGTAAGATACTCACAGACGTTGGGGAGTGAATCACCCCAAAAAACGTTAAGACAACGGCAACCAACGCAGTGATGGATGCTCTTAAAAATTTTCGATCAATGATAAACGCAACGATAGAACCTAGAATCATCCCCACCACAATCGCTCCTGCTCCAAGATTGGCCGCACCCATATAGTTGATACCTGCATCGGTTAAGACTTGATTTCCCACCGTACCTGAATCGGTACCGGCGGCACCAAGGGCGACATCCATGGCATGTTGCGTCCATTCTGCAAGCCAAGGAATCATCGCGATCACTGCCGCTGGGGCATATTTTAAATCAGAGGACGTAAATGCTTGGGTGGTAATCACCACGCCAATATATAAAAGAATCGGATATAAAGCGGGTAAAGGAACGATGTTTAATAAAAGTGGAACAATGCCAAAACAGGTCATGACCAGAACACCTAATCCTGTGGCGGCAGCATAACCAATACGCGCACCGGATTCTTTCCAACCAGGATGGCCGATAAAAACAGCCGTAGGAAATGGCGAACCAAAGGCAACACCCAATAAGGTAGTAATGCCATCGGCGGCAAGAGCTTCTCGGGTGTTATAGTCATCCCCAGCAGCAGCAGCGGATTCAACATTATCAATGGTTTCTATAAAGTTATAAATGCCTAATGGGATGGCAGCAACAATCACTGGAGCGATCGCTTGTAGGCCTTCTTGATTAAAGACTTGAGGTAAAGAAAATTGAGGTAAATAGATCCCAATTTTGCTAAAGGAATCTGTTAAGGCGTCGATTGACATATATCCGCTCACCCATCCAATCACCAGGCCAAATAAAATGGCGACAAGACCCACGGGTAAATTGAACGGCATTTTTACTTTACCGATAAAACCTAAAATCACAACTGCAAGCGATAATAGACCAATATAAGGAACATAAAAGACACTAAACGCTGGATTTAACGCGATATACGTAATCGAAACACCGGCCAAGGCACCTAACATTGCGGACCGTGGTAACCATTTACGCACTTGCATGCCGATACCAACACCGAGCACTTCGATGATACCTTCGACTGCAGCCCATATTAATCCGGCAGACCAGGCTAAGGTTGCATCACTGGTGGTCCAATACACAGGACCAATCACTGAAAAGACGATAAGAAACATGTGAGGAACACTTGATCCAGAAGGAAGCGCAGTCACATCACTGCGTCCAGTTTTTTTCGCTAATTTGTACGCCATGTAAGCGTAATATAAACTCGCCACAAAAATAGCGAAACCAACGCCAGGTAAGATTTTTCCATAAACGAAAGCGTCTGGAAGACCAACCACAAAGCTTAATAGCACCGCCATGGTAAGAATATTGGTCAGGTTATTGGTGAATAAACCAAAGAAACCATTCCAATCACTTTTGACCCATAATTTCATTGAACGCTCCTCCATTGCCATCATCATAGGAAAATTTGTAAGCGTTTACATTAATGATAATCAACAAAGATAAAATATTTTAGTTGTTATATAATAACAACATGGGAATTTATTTAGGTGATTTACTTTCTTCCAATATATTTTCAAATTATCAGGTGTTATCAGGAAAAAATTTTCTGAATAAAGACGTGGAAAAGATTTCCATTTTAGAAACCCCTGACTTTGAAAAGTATGTGCAATCGAAATCCTTAATCCTCACCACCTTATATCCGATCAAGTCTGATTTAGCATTGTTTAAAAAACTCATCCAGGTGCTTGCGCAAAAAGAAGTTGCAGGCTTGGTGGTGAAGTTAAAACGCTATGTTGACATCATTCCTGAAGACATTGTCCAACGATGTGAACACGCCCATTTACCATTGATCACGATTGATTATGATGCAAATTTATCCGAGATTTCCACCAATATTCTTAACGAAATCGCCACCCAAAGTTTACGAACGATTTCCTTGACGACGTTTTATTTAGACTTGGTCAAGACCCTAGATGAAAATCCTAAAATTGAATCCATACTTGGTTTTAAAGAACGCTTTGAATCGATGGATTATTGGATTTATTCTCATCTTCAACAAAAAGCAATTTCAACCAACCCTTCGCTGAATGAGGTCGCAGAAAAATTAGCGAATCAACCGTTAACGTATCAAAAAAATAAATCCTACCATGTTTATGTTGATGCGGTTAAACTGTCCAATCAATTGCTCTATCAGGTTGTGTTTTTCTTTAAACAAGATCATCGCAGTAAGATGCATTATTATGCGGAAATCATTAAGATGATGCTTGTTTTTATTTATCAAAAACGTAAAGAAATCACCTTACAACAAAACCAATTTTTACTCGAACTATTCACCGTCCATAAGGATTATCCTCATCAAGACGTTTTTCTCGAAAAAGCTGATATGTATGGTTGGAAACTTACCTTTCCATTGATGATGCTTGTCGTGGATATGAAAAGTACTTTAGACAAAGTCCCTCTGCAAGGAAATGAAATCAAAGAGATGATCATGAATATTGCGATGGTCGATAAAGATCAAATCCGGTTCATCCATTTCAATCAGCGATTGGTCTTTCTCCTCAATGATCATCAAGTGAAACAACTGGATCAACGCTTACGGATGATGGTGAAAGAACTTGATCAACGTTTCCCTTTGTTAGATATCCGGATTGCATTCAGTCAACAACTCACGGAGGTTGGTTTCATCGCAACCGCACACGATACCTTAACCAAAGGGTTACAAATGATTCATCAACGTCATTTAAAAGAAAAGGTGTTAACCAGTCAATCGATGCGTTTAATTGCCTTGTTCAATAAACTATCCATCCCAGAAATGAAAGACTTTGTCCAAAGTGTGATTGGGCCGTTACTGACCTATGAAAAAAAACATGGTGGCAATTTATTAGAAACCCTTGATCGGTTAATTACCAACCAATTTCATTTAAAGAAAACTGCGGACATGATGTTCATTCATTACAACACCTTACGCCATCGCTTGCGGATCCTTGAACAACTCGGTTACCAAAAAGGTGTCCTGGATACGAATCGATATGACTTTATCCTCGCCGTGTACATCGCAACCAATGTCCTCGATGCATCGGAGCGAGCATAAAACCTTAATGGAAGGTGCCTCCGTGTTTTTAAAAGGTTCAATCGCAAAGGGTTTTTAACAACTCAGGAATGTTTTTTGTCGTGATCTCGTAAACGATATGAAGTTTGACCCCCTCATATTGATGGGAAATCATGTTTCTTAATCCAATAATGCTTGGCCAATGGATGGAAGGGAATTATTGTTTGGTTTCAAACGTCAGTTTTTTGGCCGTTTCACCAATCTGTTCAAGGTTCAGCATGACTGCGTCTACTTTTTCTTCATCCCTTATAAACTCATGAACGCTTTCAACAACCTTCATATAGGTGTTGATTTTCACACAGTAGGTTTTGATTCGCGCTAGATAAATCCTATCTTTCATAGATGATAATGCCGGTATCCTCTATGTCTAAATAGGTAGGTGAGTTTGTTTCTAGTGTTAACTGACTAAATAAATCCACTTTTTTCTTTAAAGCATGCCGAAGTTTCTCTGCGAATTCAAAATAAGGTAAGCCAGAGAGATTAGAAACCATATAAAGGTCAAGATCACTTGTTGGATTAGCTAGCCCTTTAGCGTAGGAACCAAATAAAACGACTTTTTTCACGTGATGCTGAGAGGCGATTGAGGAGACAATCTTTTTAATGGATAGAAAAGACAAGATTCCCTTTGTTTCACTGATCTTGATTTCTTGTTCGATGGAATCTCTAAGGATGCGATCAATCATTAAATTCAACACCCATTCACTAGGTGTCCTGACGTTTTGTTCCCAATTTTGTAATGTGTTTAAGGGAATCCCAATGAGTTTTGCGATATCTTGTTGAGAATA
>CAMBSI010000009.1 GCA_945870555.1 Staphylococcus epidermidis
TGCTTCATCGAACGTTTAAACCTGAGTTCCTTAATCGTATTGATGAAATTGTTTACTTTAATCCATTGGACAAAGATGTCCAAGGATTAATCGTTTCCCGGATGCTTTCTCAATTAGAAAATCACCTTGAAAAACAAGGGATTCTCATTAACTTTACCGAAGCAGTTGAGGAAGAGGTCATTTCCCAAGCATTTAGTAAAGAATATGGGGCGCGACCACTTCGACGGTTTATCCAAAAAGAAATTGAAACCTTTCTTGCAAAAAATTTGATCCAAGGAAAAATACTTTCAAAAGTACCGGTTACAATTGATGTGAAAAACCATCAGTTTCAAATCAAGACATCAGATTCTTAATATCATTGGTGCATCGAATTAAAAAACACGCGAATAAGATTTGACAAAAGCGTGTTTTTTTTCTATGATTGTTTAGCGTATGCCCCCTTAGTTAAATGGCATAACGAGTCCATGGTAAGGACTTATTGTCAGTTCGATTCTGGCAGGGGGCACCATTAAAATCCCGAAAGGGTTTTTTTATTTACCAAGGTGAAGAACACTCGGTATAATAACGAAGAGGCAACCGCATGAAAGTAAAATTAATTTCTTATTCGCAACCCCATGACAATTTAAAGGCAGAAGGTTTAACCAATGCCCAAGAATTAATTGCCTTTTGTGCACGTGTTTCCAATCCCACCAATCAAATGAATATGACGACGAGTGATAAATTAATCCGTTATCTCGTCAAACATAAACACTGGTCACCATTAGAAATGGTGTCATTATGTTTAGAAATCGAAACCACGCGCGATATCGCTCGACAAATTTTAAGACATCGATCCTTTTCGTTTCAAGAATTTTCACAACGTTATGCAGACCCAACCCAACATTTAGAATTTGTGACAAGAGAAGCAAGATTACAAGATGATAAAAATCGTCAGAATAGCATCAAGTTAACCGATCAAAACAAAGCCAAAAGTTTGCAAGCGTCTTGGGAAGAGAAACAGCAAGCGATGATTTCCCTCGCCAAAGAAACGTATCAATGGGCCATTCAACAAGGAATCGCAAAAGAACAAGCACGTGCGGTTCTGCCAGAAGGTTTAACGATGTCGCGTTTATACATGAATGGCACCCTTCGCAGTTGGGTCCATTATTTAGAATTACGTTCCGGAAATGGAACCCAACAAGAACATATGGATATTGCGATTGCCTGTGCAACCGTTATCACAAAAGTATTCCCTCTCATGCAAGAATTTATTCAACATGAACCGGTTATCAAATAAAAAGCGTAAAAGAAGGATCATCTTTTTATCTGTTTTTTTGCTCCTGATCACCATTCCTTTTAGTTCTTACCTCATCAGTTACCAAGCACAATCGGATGCTTTGGAAGCTTATCGTTCAGCGAAAAAGAAAACTGGATATTATGGCTTTGAATCAAATGAATCGACACAAGGCATCATTTATTATCCTGGGGGTTTGGTTGATCCTCGATCTTATGCGGGTTTTGCCAAATTACTTTCAGAACAAAGTGACTGCCATGTTTTTGTGACCCAACCCCTTTTCAATTTAGCGATTACCGATATCAACAAAGCAGAACGAATTATCCAAGATTATCCACTTGTGACCTCATGGTGGATTGGTGGCCATTCTTTAGGTGGTTCAAGTGCAGCATTTTATGGAATCAATGAAATTGAATCGTTGGAAGGAATCTTTTTTCTTGGTAGTTATACAACTGCACAAGCTGATTTTTCATCAACATCGTTGCCGATGCTTTCCATCATTGGCGATCAAGATCAAATCTTAGATGACGCGACGTATCAACAGTCGTTGGTATATTTCTCATCACAATTGACAACGTATACACTGCAAGGTGGCAATCATAGTCAATTTGGTGATTATGGTTTACAACGTGGCGATGGCGTAGCATCGTTGACGCGACTAGAACAACATTTATTGGTGGTTGAGCAATTGATCCTTTGGATGCATACGAACGCGAGCAATTAACATTAAACCGGCAAAACCAATCATCGGAATGCATGCCCAATACCACGCTTGGTAATGGTGTTTTGCTAATAAGATTGACCATGCATATAAAACAAGAAAATCAATGGTCATAATCCCAACCAATGCATCCTCAAAAAACAACTCAAAATATGCACTTGGCCGACCGAAAAACCATCCGTTGATATAGAACCAAGCTAAACCAAGTATGGAGAATATAAGCAATATTTTTTGAATCCAACGAGTAGAGGATTGCTTTTGGATTTGTGAAACTTGCCCAAAGAGGACGCTATACGCTCCTGCAAAAAAACCGAATGCGTATGGTACCCATTGCCATTTACGCTTGGATTGATTCAAGGTTGCATACATCAAAAAAATGATGGGAACAATACCCATCACATTGAAAAACGATGAACTAAACATATCCGCTTCTCCATTAATTAATTGCGTGAGTAAAGGTGATTGAAAACCAAAAAAGAATACATATAAAAGTGTATACGCTACTAATGCAAGCCAAATAATTCGAGATATCTTTCTCATTGATTAATGAGGTCTGAAGCAATAATCGCAGATTGATAAATGGTGGGTAACCCACTACCAGGGTGTGTGCCACCACCGACAAGGAATAGATTTTTTAGGCCATTAAATCGATTGTGTGGCCGGAAGTATAAAAGCTGAGAAAAGCGGTGCGATAAATTAAAATTTGCCCCTAAATGAACGTGATATTGATCTTGCCAATCCAATGGGGAAAGCGCGAATTGTTTGACGATATGTTTTCGAATATCCTTTAACGCTGGTATTTTTTCCAAACGATCCAAGGTCTTTTGAATATAGGTATCTTTGGTCTTTAGCCAATCAATTGGTGCTTGCATATGCGGCACTGGAATTAATAAAAAGAGTGCAGAATGATTCGCTGGCGCATAACTCGCATCAATTAAACTTGGGTTTTGAATATAAAAAGATGGGTCTTTAGACAGCACCATGTCCTTGGTTAATTCTTGAACATATTGCCGATAGTCCTTAGAAAAAACAACGGTATGATGAGCCAATGGATAGATTTTATCCAGTCCTAAATAAAGATTAAAGGTTGAACATGAGTACTGAAGCTTGTTTAATGAATCATCACGGTATCGCTTAGGCCGATCTGCATTATCCAACAAGGATATGGTTTTTGCAAAATCACCATTGATCACAACTTTATCAAAAGCAATGATTTTGGATTTGACTTTGAGTTTGGTGACAACCTTTTTCTCAACAATGAGGTTTTGGACCGGGTGATTAAGTTTGATAGAGACACCCATCGAAACGGCTAAATTCGCCATGGATTCATGTAAGAAATGTAATCCACCTTGAATATGATAAACGCCAAATTCATGTTCCATAAATGACAACATACTAAATAAGGATGGGCAATCCCAAGGAGACATTCCTAAATACTTCGCTTGAAACGCCATGGAATAAATTAATTCATCAGCGTGAAAGTATTGTTTTAAACGTTGATAAAGCGATCGACTTAAATCAATTTCATCAAATGCATAAAGAACTTTTGGATGTAAAACCTGAAGCGGAGAATGGAAGGGAAGCCGTAACACTGGAAGAAGTTTTTTTAATCGTCTTGATTCTTTTTTTAGATAAAGTTGATAACCTTTTTCTTCACCCGGAAAAACCCGATGAATTTCTTTCATCATCTTAGAATGGTCTTGATAAGGACGAAATGTTTTTTGAGGAAAGATTAAATCATATAAGGGATCGATTCTATTTAATGTGACGATATCTTCGAGTTTTTTTCCAATCCTTGTAAAAATTTCATCAAGGACATACCGATAGATAAAGAACGTTGGCCCAGCATCAAAGCGGAATCCATCTTGCTCAATTAGACTAGAGCGTCCACCAACACGGTCATTCGCTTCAAAAATGGTGACATCATGTCCTGCATGGGCAAGCAACAAACTCGTCGCAATGCCGCCAGGGCCAGCGCCGATGATTGCTATCTTTTTTTTAACTAATGATTTTTTTTTGGCCATATTCTTTTATGTTCTTTATTATACCGATAAATCAGTATTTTCAAAAGGAAAAAAGTTGCATTTTCCACGATTTCGTGTATATTGAAGTTGCTTGAGATACGTGACGTAACTTAGGCCCTCGCTAGAAACTACGAGAGTGGAGAGATCCACTCTTTGTTTTTTAAGGAGAACCATGACGCTTATAGAAACGATTGAAAAACTCATCAAACCACCTATTTTATCATTAGGTTTAACCCTCTATGAGGTTTCTCTGACATTGGAACAAGGTGAGAAATATCTCCGCGTTCTGATTGAGAAAAAAGGCGGAAGAATTGGTCTTCAAGATATTGTGAATGTGACGAGGCTTATCAATCCGTTATTAGATGAGGCCGCACTTGTCAATGAACATTACATCCTTGATGTTGCCAGTGCTGGGGTTGAACATCCGATTCACCTTGATGAACTCGAAAACTATATCGATCGAAACTTATATCTCCACCTGATTCATCCATGGCATGGAGAAAACATGATTACCGGAAAGCTAACCAAGTTGGAACCTGACCGATTGTGGATGGTCATCCAAGTGAAAGCAAAGACGCAAACCATTGAAATCAAAAGAAAGGACATTGACTACGCTAGATTAGCAGTAGCAATGAAATAACAAAACTAACCATGATTGACGCAAAAGGACTCATCCAAGCAATTGACTTGATTGAACAAGAAAAAGGAATCTCAAAAGATGCCATTATTATTGCTTTAAAGGAAGCTTTAGAAAAAGCTTATCGTAAGCAATTAGGATCGATTGATGATGCCCTCGTACGTGCCGACTTAGATTTAAAGAAAGGAATCATCAAACTTTTTCAATTAAAAACCGTCGTTGAAAACGTGGAAGATGATTTTTTAGAAGTTTCTTTAGACGAAGTCAAAGCATTAGGTTTAAACATAGCGATTGGTGACACCTATCAAATCGAAGCTTCACCTGAAGACTTTCAAAAATCTGCAGCGATGACGGTGAAAGCCATCCTTCGCCAAAAGATTGCGGAAGCAGAAAAGTCAGCGCTCTACGATATTTATAAAGATAAAATTGGCGAAATGATTGTTGGTCAAGTTGAAAAAATTGATGAACGTTCTGCCATTGTGAATATTGGTCGAACCTCAGTTTATCTTCCTAGTTCCAAACGCATACCTGGTGAAACCTTTAAAGTTGGCGACCGGCTTAAACTTTATGTTGTGGATGTTGAATCCACAACCAAAGGTGCGCAAATTGCGGTTTCCCGTATTCATGAAGGTTTCTTAAGACGCTTATTTGAAGAAGAACTACCTGAAATTTATGAAGGTACCGTTATCATTAAGGAAATTGCTCGCGAAGCTGGATTACGTTCCAAAGTCGCGGTGTATTCCATTGATCCAAATGTCGATGCAGCCGGTGCTTGTATTGGTCAAAATGGTTCACGTATTCAAAAAATTGTCGCCCAATTAGGGAATGCAAAAGATAAAGAAAAAATCGATATCATTGCTTACTCTGAAAATAAGCCTCTTTATTTAGTTGAATCCTTGAAACCTGCACAAGTTGCAGGCATCATTCTTGATGAAACTAACAAAAAGGCAACCATGATTATTGCCGATGAAAACTTAGGAACGGCGATTGGTCGTCGCGGTGTCAATCCTCGTTTAGCAAGTAAATTGACCGGTTATACGATTGAAATTAAAGACATGACGTCGACGGTCGCACAAGGTTTGCAATACGTGAGTGTGGATTCATTAAGAAACCAAGACGATCTAAAAAAACAACGAGAATCTTTACCAAATCAAGCCCAAGGACCAGACCGTTCATCCTCCACTGCGCGTCAGCATGATGACAGTTTCACCATGGAAGATGTGATGGCTCCAAAGCAAGATGATGCTCGAATCGAAAAGATGGCAACCGATACACCAATTCAAGAAACCAAAGAAATTTTATCGGTGATGGCACAACCCAAAGTTGCAGATGTTAAAGTCTTGCCTACTACGCCTATCGCCCCTGCAATCAAAGCAACCCCAGAAGCACCCAAGATGACCGTGGTCCGTACAACCAAGACGCTTGGAGAATTAGAAAAAGAATTGGAACAACAAAAAGCTCGGACGCCAAAACCCGAACGTTTTGACAAGAAGAAAAAGCCATTTAAGAAAAAAGATCCGCGTGACGATAAACCATATACACCCGCTCCTGCAAACAACCCCGAAAATTTAAATCCTGCAAACTTTATGAAGATTTATGATGATGAAACTGTAGAACCTGCAGCGGCAGCTCCAGTTGCAGAAGTTGAGGAAACTGAAGTCGAAGTTGAGGACTTTGATGAATATTACAAAGAAGAAAAGTAAACCACTTCGTCGTTGCCTTGTCACCGGTGAAGTATTACCAAAAGAATCCCTGATTCGCTTGGTTCGCTCACCAGCAGGTTTATTATTGATTGACCCATCCGGAAAAATGAATGGGCGTGGTGCATATATAAAAAAAGATCCTGCCTTGATTGAGAAACTTAAAAAGGGTAATTTCATTCAAAAGCAACTCCATGTCGTACCGGATGAACCATTCTTTCAACAATTATTGAGTGTCCTCCATGCATAATCCTTGGTTACAACACCTTCACTTCGTGATGAAGGCGAATGCTTACCTGACTGGGGAATTAGCATTAAGAGCCTTATCCCAACGCAAAGTCCATTATGCGATTATTGCCTCGGATACATCGGT
Source organism: Staphylococcus epidermidis (assembly GCA_945870555.1). Taxonomy (GTDB): domain Bacteria; phylum Bacillota_I; class Bacilli_A; order RFN20; family CAG-826; genus UBA970. Next base: position 6,729 of record CAMBSI010000009.1, read on the forward strand.
GAATCATCAAAAGCAACTCATTGAACGATTAACATTCTATCGTATCAATTACGTGATTACCCTCACCAAGGAGATCATGAGTCAACTGACGAAGAAAAAACAAGTGGTGATGATTGCTATCACCAATGCCAACTTAGCGAAGACACTGAAACAAAAGGAGACACACGATGAAAAAACCAACGAATCTGAGACAAGAGAACACCCAGGGGAACCTCGGAAAAACTGAAGGTGCCAAAGTAAGTGGCGATGTGTTCATTTATAACGAACCGATGACCCTTGCTGCTTTTGCAGCCAAACTTAACAAACCAGCACCAGAAATCGTTAAATTTTTATTTTTAAATAAGAAAATGGTGACGATGAATGCGATGTTGGATGATGAAACGATCGGATTAATTTGCATTCATTATGGATTAGATTTCAAAAAAGAAAAACTGGTTGCCACGGAAAATATTGAAGAATATACGATGGACGATGATTCTAAAAAACTCGTTGAACGTCCGCCGGTTGTCACGATCATGGGTCACGTTGACCATGGTAAAACAACCTTAATCGATGCGATTCGTAGTTCGAATATTGCTGAAGGTGAATTCGGGGGAATTTCACAAGCAATCGGCGCATATCAACGCGAATTTAAAGGTAAACGCATTACCTTTATCGACACACCAGGACACGCTGCATTTACGGCCATGAGAAGTCGCGGCGCAAAAGTAACCGACATCGTGGTCCTTGTGGTTGCTGCGGATGATGGCGTCATGCAACAAACCAGAGAAGCGATTGATCATGCAGTTGCAGCAGATGTTCCTATTTTGGTTGCCATTAACAAAATGGATAAACCAACGGCGAATCCAAAACGGGTTAAAGAAGAACTGATGAAGTTAAACATCATCGCAGAAGAATTCGGTGGCGAACATATCTTTGTTGAAATTTCAGCAAAAGCAAAAACCGGTATTGATACGTTACTCGATAACATTTTGGTCCTCGCGGAAGTTAAAGAATTAAAAGCGAATCCAGATCGATATGCTTCTGGAACTGTCCTTGAAGCAGTTTTAGATAAACACGAAGGTCCTAAAGCAACGCTACTAATTGAAAATGGAACTTTGAACGCATCGGATTATTTAGTCGTTGGCAGTGTTTTTGGTAAAGTTCGCAGAATGACAAATGAATATCATAAAGCCCTCAAACTTGCCACACCATCAACACCGGTTGCCGTTATCGGTTTAAGCGAAGTACCGATTGCTGGTGATTCATTTATGGCCTTCCCAACGGAAAAACAAGCAAAAGAAATCGCCGCCAAACGCCAATTGTCAAAAACGGAAACATCCCGTCAATCGAATAATATTAACTCGATAGAAGCAATGAATGAAAAATTAAACGCCGGAGAAACCCAAGCGATTAACTTAATCATTAAAACCGATAACACGGGATCACTTGAAGCGATTAAATCCTCTTTAGAAAAATTAAATGCCGAAGGGGTTAAATTACGCATCATCAGAACCGACATTGGGGCGATTACTGAAAACGATGTCATTCTTGCCTTATCTTCAAAGGCTCTCATTTACGGATTTAACATTCGCCCAGATGGCGCGATTCAACAAAAAGCAAATGAACTGAAAGTTGATATTCGTTTACACCGCATCATTTATGCTTTACTTGAAGAAGTGGAAGCGATGATGAAGGGGAAAGTGAAAATTAAAATGATTGAGCAAGTGCTCGGTCAATTTGAAATTCGCCAAATCTTTAAACTGACTAAAGCAGGTGTGGTTGCAGGTGGCATGGTCACCTCTGGGCAAATCCTAAACCAAGCCCTCATTCGCTTATTAAGAAATGGAACCTTGGTCCATGAAGGAAAGATTAGTTCATTAAAGCGGTTAAAAGATGAAGTCAAAGAAGTCAAAACGGGTTATGAATGTGGCATCGCGATTGATAATTATCAAGATATGAAAGTTGGCGATGTGATTGAAGCCTATCAAATGGTTGAGGAAAAGAAATGAACCATCGACAATCTCGCGTCAATGCAACGATCGTTAAATACATTACCGAAATTATTCAGTTTTCTTTAAAGAATCCAAATTTTGGTTTTGTGACCGTTACGGATGCTCAAATTACCCCGGATCATACGTATGCGAAGATATTTGTATCGTTTATGGGTGCAGCAGATAGCCTAAAACAATTAGAAACGTTACGAAAAGCAAAAGGATTTATTCGCACTGAATTAGCGCATAAAATGGATATTTATAAAGTTCCAGATTTGGCCTTTTTCCTCGATGAAACCTTTGAAAAAGCTGAAAAACTAGAAAAAACAATTGCCGAAGCAAAAGCAAAACTTAAAAAATAGTTCGCTGAATCGTTTTTTCCATTTCAATGTGTTCAATGTTCGCTTCTAAAAAGTTTTTTCCTTTTGCCCGATAGCCCAACTTTTCATAAAATTTCTTTAAATACATTTGCGCGTGTAAAGTGATGGTGACTTCTTTATAAAGTCCCAAAATATAGGTGTCAAACCACTTCATCATGGCGATGCCGTAGCCCAACCCGCGATAGGATTGAAGTAAACAAATTCTCCCAGGATGAATGTGCCCTTTTTCATCTTTAAAATAACGTAAGGTTCCAATCGGAACATGATCGAGAAAAATCAGAAACGAAACGGCAGTTGCGTCTGAACCATCAAACTCTTCATCCACGGATACGTTTTGTTCTTCGACAAAAACTTTATAACGGATATAGGAGACGGTCATGCCTTCATAAGCAGTGGTGACCATTTTTACTTTTAAGGGTGAATTGGAGATTGTAAACAGGTGTGGAAGTGCCATTGTTGTTGGGAAGTCCTTTTGATAATGTTATGATGAATTAGGAAATATATCAATGGATGGCATTTATTTAATTAACAAACCAACCGGCATTACCTCAAGAGATTTAGTGGATGGACTGGGCCGAAAATTTTCTACCAAAAAAGTCGGTCATACCGGAACCCTTGATCCATTTGCAGATGGCTTAATGATTCTCACGGTCGGGAAAGCAACCAAAGCGGGGATGTTTTTAGAAGCGTTAGATAAACGTTATGAAGCAACATTAAAACTCGGGACAAAGACGGATACAGGTGATTTAACCGGTACAGTGATTGAAACAACTCCACTTATCGATTTATATGAACAATTTGTCAATGACACCTTAGAATCGTTTATTGGGGAATCCACACAAATTCCACCCATGTATTCTGCCATCAAACAAAATGGTGTTCCGCTTTACGAACTTGCCCGCGAAGGTAAAACCGTACCTCGTGAACCAAGAAAGATTCAGATTTTTGAAGTCAAATTGATCGCCTTAACCAAAGATTCCATTCGCTTTTCCGTTCGTTGTTCAAAGGGTACTTATATTCGAACACTGGGTGAAGACATCGCGGCAAAGTTTGGCCTTGTCGGCCACTTAACCTCGTTGACTAGAATTGCGATTGGTCAATATAAACTCGCAGCAGCAAAAACCATTGATCAAGTTACGACCGATCATAAACTCACGGTTTATCAAGCGCTTTCTTTTATTGATCAAGTCATGATTAAAGATCCCGTTCAAATTAAAGCAATCATGGACGGAAAACCCTTTATGATTCAACATCCAAAACCAAGACTCTTGCTTCTTGATGGCCAACAACACGTGTTAGCAATTTACGATCGGTTTGAAGGGCATGTCTTTAAACCGGTGCGAGGTTTGTTTTAATGCAAATTTGGGAAACCGACCTTTCCAATGCCCCACTACTTCATGCCCAGCTGACGATTTGTTTAGGATACTTTGATGGGATTCATTTAGGTCATCAACAATTAATCAACGAAGCCAAAAAAACAAAGCAACCGATTGCCCTTTTAACCTTTGATCGCAATCCCAAACCAGGTAGAGAAGTTCAAAGTTTGACCCCTCTACATGCAAAAAAGAAACGGTTTCAAGACTTGGGCGTCGATCATTTAATCATTGTTCAATTTTCCGAGCTCGTCAAATCCATGGAGGCAAAAAAGTTTTTAGATTTTCTTGCTAAGATTGGTGGCAAACATTTAGTATGTGGCCCAGATTTTACCTTTGGCCATCTCGCCCAAGGCAATGTTGAGGTGATGAAAGCAGACCGACGTTTTCAATTAACCATCGTTCCCCATTTACTCGTCAATGGCTCAAAAATTTCAACGCGTTCGATTGTGTCGTTACTTGATTTTGGTAACTTATCCCTCATTCCTAAACTCCTTGGTAGACCCTATTCGGTTGAAGGATATGTTGGAAAAGGCCTCGGCGAAGGTAGGAAAATGGGCTACCCCACTGCCAATATTGTCTTGGACGCACCTTACTATTTACCAAAAAATGGGGTGTATGTTACGTTGATCAAGATCGATGGAAAAACTTATTACTCACTTGGTAGCTTAGGATTTCATCCTACCGTTGCGAATCTAGACCATCCTACCTTAGAAGTCTTCGTTCTCAATTACCAAGGAAATCTCTACGAAAAGAATGTCGAAGTTGCGTTTTTGCATTACTTGCGACCAGAACAAAAATTCGCCTCGAAGGATGCGTTGATTCAACAAATGGACAAGGACAAGGCGACTGCTTTGATGTTACAACCAACCTTACCTAATCATTTTTAGTTGCATTCCCGTTTTTTACCCATATAATAATGCTTGACCTTATCGATGATAACCGGTGACTCCACTAGGTTTTCGCTGAACAGGCCAATCATCAACAAGAGGAGGAAAGAACATGGGCTTAACAAAAGAACAAGTGAGTACTTTGGTGAAGGATTTTGGAAAATCCACCACCGATACTGGCTCGCCTGAAGTGCAAATCGCGTTACTCTCTGAACAAATCAAAGAATTAACCGAACACTTAAAAGGCCACAAAAACGATCATCATGGTCGTCGTGGATTGTTAGTGTTAGTTGGTCGCCGTGGTCGTTTACTAAGATTCTTAGAAAAAAACAACCGCGATTCATACTTAGCATTAATTGAAAAACTTGGATTAAGAAAATAAATTCAAAGAAACCATCCGTTATCGGATGGTTTTTTATTTGCTACAATTTTAGAAAAGGAAACACCATATGACCTTACTTCAACGCTTTATTCGGTATGTAAAAATCGATACCCAATCGGATGCCGATTCCTCAACAGTCCCATCCACCAAAAAACAATTTGATTTGTTGCATCTTCTAAAAGAAGAGTTATTCGAACTTGGTGTCAAGGATATACGCTTAGAAACCAATGGTAATCTTTATGCCACCATGCCAGGCAACACAAAAGAAAAAGTTCCTTCCATCGGTTTTTTAGCACATGTCGATACCGCTTCTGAAATGTCTGGAAAAGATGTCAAACCTCAAGTGATTAAAAACTATGATGGTAATCCGATTCAGCTCAATCCCAAGTTAAATGTTTTGCTTGATCCAACGATTTTTCCAACGCTTAAACGTCATCGAGGAAAGACGCTTGTGACCACCGATGGAACGACCTTACTTGGTGCAGATGATAAAGCTGGGATTGCCATCATCATGACGTTTGTTGCCTCCATCATGAAATCCCCAGACCTTCAACACGGACCCATTCAAATTGGGTTTACATGTGATGAAGAAATCGGTCGCGGTGTCACCCATTTTGAACCAAAACTTTTTAAGGCCGATTTTGCTTACACCCTAGACGGTGGGCCAATCGATGAAATCAATTATGAAAACTTTCATGCTTCAAGTGCCTTGGTCACGATTCAAGGTAAAGCCATTCATCCAGGTTCTGCCAAGGGTCAAATGGTCAATAGTCAAACGATTGCAAGTTCCTTTCACCTTGCGTTACCAAAGAACCTGACGCCTGAAATGACCGATGGTTATGAAGGCTTTATTCATCTCACGCAAAGCACTGGGTCTGTAGAATCTACGGAATTACGCTACATCATTCGTAACCACGATGAAAAAAAGTTAAAAGCACAAGAGCAATTACTGCTTGATACGGCTAAGAAAATCAATGCTGCATTTCATGGGGAATGGATTAAGGTTTCAATTAAACCAAGCTATGCCAACATGAAACCGATCATCGACAAACATCCGGAAGTCTTAAATAGAGCCCTTAAGGCTTATGAATCTTTATCCCTACCAATAAAAGCCGTACCGATTCGAGGTGGTACCGATGGGGCAAACTTAACGTATAAAGGTGTACCGACACCCAATCTTGCAACGGGTGGAGAAAATTACCACGGTAAGTATGAGTTCTTGGTTGTTGAAGATGCAGAAACGATGGTCAAGGTTTTAAGGGAATTGATTCGAGTTAAGCTTTAGTTATGTTATAATTTTACACGTTATAGAAAAGAAAGAGGAATATATGGCAAAGAGGACATTTTCGGTCGATTTTTTTGGAAAGAAATTATTTGTAGAAACCGGTGAACTTGCTAAGCAAGCGGATGGTGCTGTCTTAATTCGTTTAGATGAAACTGCCATTTTGGCAACCGCAGTCGCAAGTGATGAAGCGAAAGATGGTGACTTCTTTCCTTTAACCGTCGTTTATGAAGAAAAACAATATGCAGTGGGAAAAATCCCAGGCTCATTTTTACGTCGTGAAGGTAGACCAGGTGAACACGCCACGTTATCGGCACGTTTAATTGATCGCCCGATTCGTCCACTATTTGATGATGGTTTCCGTAATGAAGTCCAAGTCGTGAATACCGTCCTAAGTGTCGACCATGATGCAACCCCAGAAATGACTGCATTATTTGGTTCGTCTTTAGCATTAAGTATTTCTGATATTCCATTTGAAGGTCCAGTCGCCGGGGTTTTGGTTGGCCGCGTCAATGGGCAATTTATCATCAACCCATCGGTTGAACAACGTAACCTATCTGATCTTCACCTTGCCGTTGCTGGCACATTAGAAGCCATCAACATGGTGGAAGCCGGGGCGCAAGAAATTTCAGAAAAAGACATGGTTGAAGCACTCATGTTTGGTCATGAAGCGATTAAACAACTTTGCCGTTTCCAACAAACGATTACCAAAGAAATTGGCCAAAAGAAACGTGTGTTTGAACTTTACCGCGTCAATCAAGCCATGAATACAGAAGTTCGTAAATTAACGGTTGCGAAAATGATCAAGGCGATTGCCACAAAAGATAAACTTGAACGTGAAGGTAAAATTAATACCGTCAAAGCAGAAACCAAGGCGGTTTTTGAAAAGAAAACGTATCCAAGTTCAGATGAAAAGGAAAAAAGTCTTAAAGAAGTTGACATCATTCTTGAAACCATTATTTCTGAAGAAGTTCGGCGTTTAATCACCGAAGAAAAAATCAGACCAGATGGCCGTAAAGTCAATGAAGTCCGTCCTCTTGACTCACAAGTTGATTTACTGCCACGTGTTCATGGTTCGGCTTTGTTTACGCGCGGTCAAACCCAAGTGCTTTCCGTTGTTACCCTTGCATCACTTAACGATGTTCAAATCATTGATAATCTAACCGACGAAGATAAAAAACGCTTCATGCACCACTATAACTTTCCACCATTCTCAGTTGGTGAAGTTGGTCGAATGGGCAGCCCAGGCCGTCGTGAAATTGGTCATGGTGCGCTTGGTGAACGAGCTTTAAGTTATGTCATCCCAAAAGAAGATGTTTTCCCTTACACGATTCGGGTTGTATCTGAAGTGCTTGAATCGAATGGATCTTCATCCCAAGCAAGTATTTGCGCATCCTCGATGGCATTGATGGCAGCAGGGGTTCCGATTTCTGGCATGGTTTCAGGTATTGCGATGGGCTTAATCACGTCCGGACCATTGGATGGTAAGCATCCTTATACGATTTTAACGGATATTCAAGGTCTAGAAGACCATTTTGGTGATATGGATTTCAAAGTTGCTGGTACCAAAAAAGGGATTACTGCTTTACAAATGGATATCAAAATCCGTGGGATTAACCGCCAAGTTATCGAAGAAGCTTTGGCTGCAGCATTAACATCAAGAACCTTGATAAGAGAAAGTATGGAAAAATTAATTTCCACACCAAGAAAAGAAGTTGGCAAATACGCTCCAAAACTACAACAATTACAAATCCCAATTGATAAGATTCGCGACGTCATTGGCGCTGGTGGTAAAGTCATTAATGACATTATTGAAAAGTGCAATGGTGTCAAAATTGACATTGAACAAGATGGCCGTGTCATGATTTATCACCAAGACCGAGAACCGATTACCCGTGCTGCTGCGATGATTGAAAATTTAACCCGTTCAGCAAAGATCGGCGAAGTTTATGAAGGTGAAGTGGTTCGGATTGAAGCTTATGGTATCTTTGTTAACTTATTTGGTGACACCGATGGCATGGTTCACGTATCAAAACTTGCCAACACGCGCGTTGAACATCCTAAAGATGTCGTAAAACTTGGGCAACGTATTAAAGTGAAAGTCACAGAAATTGATGAAAAGGGACGCGTTGCACTTTCCCATAAAGAATTTGCAAAATAGTGATTGCTTTATCTGGTTTGATTTGTATAATTATCTCGTATCCATGAACTGCATAAATCATCTGGACGCTTATGTCATTTAAAATCCGCGTTTTTGCCCTTGGGGGTTTAGATGAACACGGAAAATGCATGCTCGGTGTTGAACTTGGCCAAGATCTTTTCGTCATTGAAGCCGGTTTAAAATATCCAGATCGTAGTAATCCTGGGGTTGATGCGATCATCCCGAACTTTGATTACCTCGTGAAGAATCGATCCCGTTTAAAAGCTTACATCATCACCCATGGTCATGATGATCAATTTGGCGCTTTACCTTATTTATATGATCAAGCTCCAGCCCCTGTGTATGGGACCAAAGCCACGCTGGCGTTACTGAATCAATTTGCATTTCAAAATAAATTAACTGTTAAATTTCAAGAACAAACCATTTTACCAACGAGTCAAGTCGTCATTGCTGGCTATCATTTTCATTTCTTTCAAACCGTCCATAGTGTGATGGATTCTTGTGGTTTTTCGATTGATACGCCTTACGGCAATATCGTTTATTCGGGTGATTTCATTGTTGAATATAACACCAGTAAAAACTATAAACATGATTTAAATGCACTCGCTAAGATTGCAGAAAAAGAAACCTTATTGCTGTTAACCGAAAGCGTCTCTGCCGATCGCCCAGGATATTGTTCGCCTAACCACCGGTTACGCGACCAACTCGTGCTTCCATTTCAAATTGCGCAAGGAAGACTCTTTATCGCACTTTATAATCAATCGGTTTATAACTTAGAAGAAGTGCTTAAATATGCAATTGAACAAAATAAGAAAATCATTTTTTATGACCAAGAAACTGAAAACTATATTAAAACATTCGTCGATTTAGGTAGCTTATCGTTACCTAAAGAACGCGTGATCGCAAGAGAAAACCACTTGAGAACCGCGATTCGCGACGAAGTCATCATCATGATGGGTCAAGGTGAAAAAGTTTACAAAAAAATGGATGAACTTGCCAATAACGCAAATGAAGATAAGACATTTGTTTTAACCGAATTGGATAGCTTTATCGTTGCGTGCCCTTCAGCTCCTGCCTTTGAAGTCTTGGCAACCGACGCGGTCGATGGTCTTTATCAAACCGGGGCAAAGGTAACCAACATTACCCGAAAACAAATTCGCGGTATGCATGCCCAAGAAGAAGACATTAAAACCTTTATTAGCTTATTAAAACCAAAATACTATTTGCCAATGAAAGGTGAATATGTTCACCTTGTTGCGAATGCAAAATTAGCGATTTCCACTGGAACCGGATTGAATCATACGAATACGTTTTTAATGGATAATGGACAAGTGCTTGAATTTAATGAAGGCAAGCCACGCTTATTAACACATGAATTAGATAAAGTGCCAAATGGTGACGTCTTGATTGATGGTTTAGGTGTTGGCGATGTCAAAAAAGATGTCATCGTCCAAAGACAACGACTTGCTGAAGATGGCATCGTTATTTTAGGGGCAACTCTTTCAAAGAAAAAACGTCAAGTCATTGCTGGACCAGATATTCAAATGCGTGGCTTCGTCTTTGTCAAAGAATCAGAAAATATCATCAAAGAAGTAACCAACCTTTTTTCGACCGAATTAGAAGATTATCTACGTCATAAAGCAAGTCAATCCATCGATGATTTCAAAATCAATTTAATCGATAAAGTTGCCAAGGTTTTAAAACGTATCAACGGTAAAAATCCAGTGATTCTACCATTAATAATTGTTTATGAAGAACCCGAATCCGTTATCCCGAAACCAACTTCATTAACCTAAACAGTTTAACTTGTTATAATAAGAAAGATGAAATTAAAGCAAGGATTTGATCCAAAACGTTTTCCTCCATTACAAGATCATGTCTTAAAGATTGGCCTTGGTTCTTTTCTGATCTTGCTAACCTTGCTTGGGTTAATAAATCAAGGGATTGTTGCATTTATCATCAATGTTTTTTTTGGTTATTTGATTGGACAATTAAGATTTTTAGGATATTTATTTTTTATTGGTTACGGGCTTGCATTACTATTCAATCGCCCATTTTTAAAGATCAAACCATCATTAACGCTTTTGGGTGGGATAATTGCAGGGTTAAGTTTATTGGCCATCGCGACGTTGAATGGTTTAGCGATGATTGATCCGTTACCAACCCTTAGCATCAATAATTTCTTTACAATCTTTTCTCAACAATTTCCATCGGTGGATACAGGAGCGATTGACATACCGGCAAGTGTTGGAGGCGGCATCATTGGTTATGCTTTGGTGACCATATTTGAGACCTTTAATTTATCCTCGATTCAATTCGTGATCTGGATTACCCTTTTAATTATTGGCATCGCCTTCGCTTTAGAATTGATTTGGCTTCAATTTATTCGTTTTGGCGCTAAACAAATCGATTTAAGACAAAAAGAAAAAGCTTACTTTCAAAAAATTGCCCAATCTAAACCAAGTGGCGCAAAGCAAAATATCTATGCAGAACAAACGGAAACTGGCCAAGAATTTAAGACTTTTCGCGGTGTGTTTTCTAGACAAAATGTTCCCGGATTATCGAAAGTCCCTTTTCAAAAACCAGTTGGAATCAATCCATCACAACCAACATCACTTACACCTGCTGGCCAAGTGGATTTTAAAGATGCTCCGATTCAAACTTCCTCATTATCTAGTACGTATGAAGCCCCTGAAGTTCCAAAAGAAGATTTTGAATCTCTATCGAAACCAACCTTAACTAAAGCCCTCTCCCCTACAGTAGAATCAAAACAAGGAAATCGTTATCACACGTATCAATTACCTCCCTTAAGCATGCTGGACAGTCGCTCCGCCGTTGCGGATATTGAGTTCAATGAACAAATGACACGTCAACGCGTGGAAACCCTCAACCAAAAATTTATCGCACTTGGTGTTGAAGCAACCATCATTGACTACCAAATTGGACCAGCTGTGACCGCATTTGATGTCAAGATGGCGGACGGCGCACAAATCAGCCAAGTCAAACGCATCCTCGGAGATCTTGCGGTTGCACTCGGTGGTTTTCCAATGTCCTTAAAAGAACTGGTTCCGGGAAAAACCGTCAGTCACCTTGAAGTTTTAAACGAACGCATTTCGATGGTTGGCTATAAAGAATTAATTGAAGATCTTCGAAAACAACCGTTATTTCAAAACAAGTTTGTCTTACCTTTTGGCCGTAATATTCTTGGTGAAGTCATCGCCTTAACCCCCAAAGAAATCATTCACATGCTCGTTGCCGGAGCGAGCGGAAGTGGTAAAACCGTATTTGTTCACGCATTTTTAACATCGATTCTTATCTCTTCAACCCCAAAGGATGTCAAGATTTTATTGATTGATCCAAAGAAATTTGAGTTATCGAAGTACAAGAATTTACCGCACTTACTTTGCCCAATCATTACTGACTTTCAAGAAGCAAAAATTTCGCTTGAACGTTTGATCGATGAAATGGAATCACGTTATGAGAAATTTCTTGGCAGTGATACGATTTCTTTAGAAACCTACAATCAATATGCGGAAGAAAACAATCTTGGTAAATTACCTTTAATCTTTGCCGTCATCGATGAATATAATGATCTGATTAACGTGAATCCCCAAGTGAGTGATATCGTTCAACGTCTTGCCCAAAAATCACGCGCAGCCGGCATCCATTTATTAATTGCGACGCAAAGACCGACCACCAATATTTTAACCGGTAGTATCAAAAATAACCTTGCCACGATCGTTGCACTTCGTGTCAGTAAACAAGTCGATTCAATCACGATGTTAGGTCATGCTGGTGCAGAAATCCTCGGTGGAAATGGTGACATGTACTTGGTTAACCCATTGTTTTCAAGGTATGGAGAAATTCGTGTTCAAGCACCGTATATTTCTGATGGTGAAATTCAAAGAATTTGTGCCTTTATTCGCAATCAAGCCTTGCCAGATTATGATGAGAAGTTCTTAAATTTAATTGATAAAAACCCTCAATTCGCCGATGCAAGTGGCTTACCAAGTTCGCTGAATGAAACCTTTGTTGATTCCCTTTATCCGGAAATCAAAGCAGCCGCAAGTGTAAGAAATTTTGTCAGTATATCTTGGATTTCTCGAACCTATAGCACTGGCTATCCAAGGGCATTAAAGATATTTAAGCAACTTCAGCAAGAAGGCATCATCGATGCATCTTTAGATAATCCCAATAACAATCGTGGTAGAAAAGTGCTTGTGAATCCTAATTTTAAAGAAGAAGACGATGATGAAAAAAAATAGTTTACCTCGTATTGGCGTTGATTTGGCAAAAATTTCTCGGTTTGAAAACCAAGAGAAGTTAGCAAAAAAAATTTTATCATCGCTTGAATTTAAGGTTTATCAAAGTCATCCCCAACCTGGCGTTTATCTTGCCGGTAGGTTTGCTGGTAAGGAAGCGTTCATCAAGGCTTATCGTACGGAACCCTTGCCAGCCTTATCCAGCATCGAAGTGTTAAATGATGAGGACGGAGCTCCATCCATTCGATTTAAGGATCAAACCTACGCAATCTCACTTTCACATGATGGCGAATATGTGGTTGCCATGGTTATAATATAAAAGGTATTTTTATGAACTTAACACGCGTTGAATTACTAAATTTGCATGATGTGATCTTAAAGACACAGCAACCATTAGCAGCGAATCAGTTACAACATCTCCGGCTTCACGTCGATGATTTGTACCTTGAATCCTTAACCCTACTTAAAGAAGAAAAACATCAACAAGAATGGATGTACACGTTTCATCGTCATCAACCGTTTGAATTGGGTCATGCTTTTTTGATGGTGATTGAAGGGTTCGATCCGATTCCCGTCCATATGGGTGCGGCGCTTCAATTTGCAAATTTTGATACTACCTATACGTACAATCAAGATGATTTAGGTTATACGTATCTTCCTCATCAAACGACCTTTAAAGTTTGGGCCCCATTGGCGAGTTCTGTCCAACTCATTCTGTATCGCGCTCCTCAACAAGCGAATGTGATTTATCCAATGCATCGTGGCGAAGTAGGTGTTTATCATTGTGTCGTGAAGGGTTCTTTAGATGGTCAATATTATCGTTACGGGATTACCAACCATGGTTTGTATCAATCCGTGATCGACCCTTATGGAAAAGCGTTATCAAGAAATAGTGAATATAGTGTGGTCGTTGATTTTTCTAAATTTTCGACCCCGATGTATGATGAAACCTTACCGCCCATCAAAGCGTATCAAGATTCGATTTTGTATGAAGCCCACGTCAGAGATTTAACGAGTGATGCGACGATTCATTTTCCCCATCCCCGAACCTTTTTAGGGGCGGTAACCCCAGGCATTCGTTCTTTAAAAGGCAATCCAGTCGGTTTTGATTACCTTTGTTCGTTAGGCATTACCCACTTACAACTTTTACCGGTGACGGATTATCGAAGTGTCAATGAATTCAAAATCGAACAAAGTTATAACTGGGGTTATGATCCTTATCATTATTTCTCCTTAGAAGGAAGTTTTGCTTCTCAACCCGATGACCCAACCTCGAGAATTCGTGATTTCTTTACCTTGGTTAGTCGATTCCATCAAAAAGGTATTCGCATCAACATTGATGTGGTTTACAACCATGTTTATGACCACCAACATAGTCCCTTTGAAAAAGTAGTGCCTGGCTATTATTTTCGAAAATTACCAAATGGTTCTATGAGTAATGGTTCCTATTGTGGTAATGATTTAGCAAGTGAGAAACCCATGGTGCGCCACCTGATTGTCAGTGCAGCGACCTTTGTGGTGAAAACCTATCACTTAGACGGATTCCGGTTCGATTTGATGGGCATTCTCGATCGAGAAACCCTTCGCCAAATTGAAAAAAATGTCAAGACCATCCGGCCCGATTTTATGCTTTATGGTGAAGGTTGGAATATGCCAACCCATTTACCACAAGCGGATAAGGGCATTACGGAAAATAGTCATCTCATGCCAAACTTTGCATACTTTAATGATACGTTTCGAAACACGATCAAAGGTGGCAACAGTGACCATGATGCCAAACAACCAGGTTACGCGACTGGACATATTCAAGGCGGGGCAAGTTTGCCTTACTTATTGACAGGCTCAAGTCAATCGCATTTAGGAGAACCTAAAGTCAGTCACTCATCTCAATCGATTAATTATGTTGAGTGCCACGACAACAATACGTTTTATGACAAACTGATGGTTTGCCAACCTCATGAAGGGGACATGTTCCCACTGAGACGGATCATCTTTGCAAACAGTTTGGTTATGTTCGCGGATGGCATTCCTTTTTTCCATATGGCCCAAGAAGTCGGTGGCACCAAATTAGGTGATCATAATTCCTTTCAATCCGGCGATCGCATCAATCAATTCCAATATCAATGGGTGGATGAACGCAAATGGATGGTTCAATCTTTTCAAGATTTAATTACCTTCAGAAAATATTTTCGCACGCTTTCGCCTCAAGGTTGGTCAAATCGCCAACTAACCTGGCAATCGCTTGATCATGGTGGGTGGCAAGTTACGTACCAACTTGGTAAAAAAACCTTTATCTTATTGTGGAATCCATCCTTACATCAAGTCATCATGCCTGAATCCTTACAAAAGACCATGCTGCTCTTTGACGGAGATAAAAAGACGAATTTACCATTATCCTTAAGCCATATCCCACCCATTCGCTTTCTCTTGTTGGAACAAAGATAAATCATCCTTGGGACAAAAGACGTTAGGATTTTTTTATCCTATTCATAGGAGAAAAAAACATGATTTCAACCGTGATGGTCATCGGACTAATGGATGTGGTGATTCAACCAAACATTCGCTTGATCAAAATTCAAAGGCCTTATCGTGATGTCAAAGGCGTGTTTGTCGAAGATCGCATTCCCATTCAATATTGGACCAGGGCAACGAATAATTACTTTATGACGATGAAAGAGGGTACCCTCATTGGTGTGAAGGGTCGCCTTGAAGTCATTGAAGGGGTAGGAACGACCATTGTTTGTGACTTTCTCGAACCGCTTCATTTACCGTTAAAAACTTAACCGATTTGGTCTAAATTTAGTAAAATGTGAGTATGTTCAAATACTTACGTTTAGGTTTTCGCTTACTTTTAGAATTATTTGGTGGTTATTTATGGGTCATCTTACCCAACGTATGGTTTCGTAAACGCATTGATCTCACCACCCGTTATCATGGGTTGAGACGCGTCATCCAAAGACTATATGGCGCATTAAGAATCAAGCTATACATCACGAACCCAGAAGTGCCAAAACAAAAAGGGCCTTATTTTATTGTATGCAACCATCATTCAACCATCGACCCATTTTTATTAATCTATTTATTTGAATATCCCGTCCGTTTTATTGCAAAAAAAGAAGTGCGTAAAATGTTTCTTTTCGGTGATGCAACGGCATCGATTGACGCGCTTTTTATTAATCGCAAGAGCGTTCGTTCTCAGCTCAAAAAACTGAACGTGATGAAGGAAAGTTTAATCAAGAAAGATACCCATTGGTTAGCCTTCCCTGAAGCAACCCGTAATCGCCAATACTCAAATCCACTATTACCATTTAAGGCTGGAAGCTTTAAACAAGCCATGGAAGCAAAAGCAACCATTTTACCGATGGTTACCTATGGTTTTTTTCGCCCACTTGATCCAAAAATAGATTGGAAACAATACCCGGTTCAAGTTGAATTCCTTTCACCGATAACCCCTAACATGTATGAGGGAAAATCAACGTTAGAAATTGCTGAGAAGATTCGTGGGTTGATGCAGGTGAAGAGTGATAGACTAAGATTACTTGATGCAACCTTACCGAGGAAATAAATATGAACATTTTAGACATTATTCATCGCAAAGTTAGTCAATTTCCTTTAACCGAGACCGAAATCACTTTTTTTGTCCATGGATATGCAAAAGCCGAGATTCCAGATTATCAAATGAGTTCACTTTTGATGGCGATTAAACTCAATGGCATGAATGCGGTAGAAACTGCGCTATTGACCAAAGCAATGGTGAGTAGTGGTCAAACGGTCGACTTAAGCGGCATCCATGGGATCACTGTTGACAAGCATTCAACGGGCGGAGTTGGTGATAAAACCTCATTGGTGATTGGACCGATTGTCGCTGCGTTAGGATTAAAACTAGCCAAAATGTCAGGTAGAGGATTGGGCCATACCGGTGGAACCATCGATAAGCTTGAATCCATTCCCGGTTTAACGACCGATCTTACCCCTCAACAATTCAAGCAGCAAGTGAACACGATTGGGATGGCGATCATTGGTCAAACCCAAGAGCTTGTCCCAGCAGATAAAAAATTGTATGCCCTACGTGATGTCACAGGGACGATTGAATCGATTCCTTTAATTTCCAGTTCAATCATGAGTAAAAAAATTGCTTCCGGTGCAAAAACGATTTTGCTTGATGTTAAATTTGGTTCAGGCGCATTTATGAAAACCCAAGCGGATGCAAGATTACTTGCCAAGGCAATGGTCAACATTGGTCAAGCTTTAGGTCGTGATACCCGGGCGATGTTAACCGATATGGATCAACCATTAGGATTTGCAATTGGCAATCGCATCGAAGTGATTGAAGCTGCGGAAACACTGCAAATGAAAGGCCCACAAGATTTACTCACCCTTAGTGTCAAAGCATGTGCGATGATGCTTGTTCAAGCAAAACAAGTCAAGACTTTAGCTGCAGGAGAACTTGAGGTGATGCAAGTGCTTCGTTCTGGGAAAGCTTACCAAAAGTTTCTCGATTTTACGTCAGCACAAGGTGGTCAATATGTATCCTTACTTAAACCTGGATTTTTAAAAACCAAAACGAGTTATGACATCACCGCTTCAAAGTCTGGATACCTATCGAAAATCAATGCGTTAACCCTTGGCCAAGTTGCCTCACTCCTTGGAGCAGGGCGGTTAACGAAGGATGATACAATCGATTTCAACGCGGGCATCAAGTTACATCATAAAATTGGGGAATCCATTAAGAAGGATGAACGATTAGTTACCCTTTATACCAATCGCGTGCTGAGTAAAGACATGATTCAATCTTGCGTTGATGCATTTCAAGTCGATGCAGTTCAACCGACGATGAACCCAATTGTTTACGAATGGGTTGAATGATGAAATGCGTCATTCAAATTGTCGACCAAGCTACGCTATCCATTGAAGGAAAAACCATCCATACGATAAAAAAAGGGATGGTTATCTTCGTTGGTTTTGGTCTACAAGACACCGAAGTCACCATGCGACATATGATGGATAAAGTCATCAAATTAAGAATATTTCCAGATCAACAACAAAAAACGAATTTGAGTATTGAGGATACCAAAGGTGACATCCTTTGTATTCCAAATTTCACCCTTTACGCTGACACAAGCAAAAGTCGAAGACCCTCTTTTAGCCATGCTGCCATTCCTTCGGTTGCACATGTGTTGTTTGAGCAATTAAAAAGTTATGGCCAGTTAATATACTCAAACGTTAAATTTGGTGTCTTTGGAGCAGATATGAGCATCATCGTACACAACCAAGGCCCATTTACCTTAATATTAGATAGCAATGAAAAAAACTAATCTTCGCGTCATGATCGGATTAAGTGGAGGTGTTGACTCCGCCGTTTCTGCCTACCTGTTGAAGCAACAGGGCTACGATGTGATTGGTGGATTTATGCGCAATTGGGACGCACTTGCCAATGCAGATCGACTCGGTAATCCAACCTTAAATCAGGATATTTGTCCGCAAGAAGTCGATTATCAAGATGCGGTCGTGGTTGCAAAACAACTCGATATACCTTTATATCGGATTGATTTTATCAAGGAATACTGGGACCATGTTTTTTCTTTTTTCCTAAAAGAATATGAAAAAGGACGAACACCGAATCCAGATATTTTGTGCAATAAATTTATTAAATTTGAAGCGTTTTATGAGTTTGCAAAAACCCATGGTGCTTCCCATATTGCGATGGGCCATTATGCAAAACGCGTGGTTCACCAAGATGGCCGGGTGGCGATGCATTTGTCGGTGGATGATAATAAGGACCAAACTTATTTTTTATCCCAAGTTTCCCAAAAGCAACTTGCCCATACCTTATTTCCTTTGGCAGATATTCCTAAAGAAGAAGTGCGAAGGATTGCAACAAAACTCCAACTCAATGTTGCTCAAAAAAAGGATTCAACTGGCGTTTGCTTTATCGGGGAAAGAAACTTTCGTGAATTTCTAAAAAATTATATTCCCGCTCAACCGGGCGTTATGATTGATATGGATACCAATCAACCCGTTGGCATGCACGAAGGTGTTTATTACTACACGATTGGCCAACGCAAAGGCCTCGGTATTGGTGGCAGCAAAACCCTTGGTAGTGATAAATGGTTTGTGGTTAAAAAAGATGTGAAAAATAACTTATTGTATGTGGCACAAGGTGAAGATAATCCTTTCTTAAGTTCAGACGAAATCACGGTTGGAACGTTGAATTGGATTCATCATCCTCCGATGATTGGGCAAACCTATTATGCAAGATTTCGTCATCGACAAGCCTTATTGCCAGTTACGGTTCAATCCTTAACCGATCAAACCTTAACCCTTAAATTCCCTGCAGCATATAAAGCGGTGACACCCGGCCAAGGTGCGGTCTTGTACGAAGGCGAAGAATGTCTTGGGGGTGGCCTGATTGATCAAGTCTATTATCAAGGTCTGCAACGACTTTAATATGCTATAATTTTGTTATTGAAGCCAATCGTAATTGGACGTCATTAGCGACAACGAGACAGTGAAAGCGTTGGACGAATCTGAAGCGAAAGCCACTTCAAGCTTGCAACTAATCCTTGCCGTCTTGCCGCGTTAAGGCAACAAAGTGCATCTGATGAAACATCAGATGAACAAGGATGGTACCGCGATCAATTCGTTCCTTGCGTAGGTACTTTTTTTCTTTAAAAGGAGAAAGATGAAACAATTAACAGGGTCGCAAATTCGGCAAATGTGGTTGAGTTTTTTTGCGAGTAAAGGCCATCAAATTATTCCAGGTAAAAGTCTTGTGCCATTTCAAGATCCAACACTTTTATGGATTAACTCTGGGGTTGCTGCCATTAAAAAGTACTTTGATGGGAGTGAAATTCCTACCAATAAACGTTTAACGAATGCGCAAAAAAGTTTACGCACCAATGACATTGAACAAGTTGGTTACACGGCTCGCCACCATACGTTCTTTGAAATGCTTGGTAATTTTTCCATTGGTGATTACTTTAGAAAAGAAGCCATCACATGGGCTTATGAAATCCTCTTTAGTCCACAATGGTTTGCCTTTGACCAAAGCAAGCTTTACATGACCTATTCCCCATTAGACTTAGAAACGCCAAAAATTTGGCAAAGCCTTGGCATTGCCCCCGATCATTTAATTCCCTTAGAAGGTAACTTTTGGGAAATCGGCGATGGACCTTGTGGTCCGGATACGGAAATCTTTTATGATCGTGGCCCAACCTTTGACCCAAAAGGTTTAGGCATTCAATTACTCCAAGAAGAAATTTCCAACGATCGATATATTGAAATTTGGAATATTGTCTTTTCTCAATATAACGCGGTTCAAGGCGTTAAACGTGAAGCTTACAAAGAATTACCTTCTAAAAATATCGACACAGGTGCTGGATTAGAAAGACTTGCAAGTATTTTCCAAGGCACACCAACGAACTTTGAAACCGATCTATTCCTTCCGATTATTCAAGCGATTGAACCGTTTGCAACGGTTACGTATCCAAAGAGTGGGTTTCGTCCGTACCGCGTTATCGCCGATCATATTCGGACCTTAACGTTTGCCTTATCGGATGGTGCAGTCTTTTCCAATGAAGGCCGTGGATATGTTTTACGTCGAATTTTAAGAAGAGCCTTAAGATATGGTCGTAAGATTGGTATCCAAAAACCCTTTTTATCCTTGCTTGTTCCAGTTGTTTTACACATCATGGTTAAGGATTATCCTTACCTTGCCGAACACCAACTCAATGTGTCAAAAATGATTCATCACGAAGAAGAAAAGTTTTTGACGACGCTTCATCATGGTGAAAATTTGTTAAAAAACTATCTAGATAAAAAAGAACCAATTTCAGGTGAGGTTGCTTTTAAGTTATATGACACCTATGGTTTCCCGGTTGAATTAACCCAAGAAATTGCACAAGAAGCGCATTTGACAGTCGATATGAATCAATTTGAAATCCTCATGGGACAACAACGAGAACGGGCGCGTCAAGCTCGTCAACAATTTGGGTCGATGGCAAAACAATCCGCAGATTTAATGTCATTTACCAAAAAGAGTGAATTTCACTATGATGCAACCCCACGCCAAGCAACCATCATCGGGTTATTTCAACAAGGGGTGATGGTGAAAGAATTGAGCGATGACGGTGAAGTCATTCTTGATCACACGATTTTTTATGCCGAAAGTGGTGGTCAATCCTCGGATTTAGGCATCATGGAAAATGCCAAAACCAAAGTGGATGTTCTGGATGTTCAAAAAGCGCCACATAAACAACACATGCATCGTATTCAGGTTCAGTATGGAAGCCTAAAAGTAGGTGACGTGGTTAAACTTACCGTCGATCAACAACGCCGACAAATCATCAAACAACATCACTCTTCCTTACACTTATTACAAGCCGCGCTCAAGCAACATCTTGGTGCCCATATCGTCCAGCAAGGTTCATTTGTTGGCGATAGTTATGCTCGGTTTGACTTTAGTCATCATCAAAAAATTAGTGAGCAAGAAATCAGTGCCATTGAAGAAGATGTCAATGCCCAAATCCAAGCAGCTTACCCTTGCACCATTGAACTTTTGCCAATTGAAGCGGCAAAGAAAACTGGAGCAACCGCACCATTTGAAGAAAAATACGGAGACATTGTTCGCATTGTGACATTAGGTCCTCGTTCAAAGGAATTTTGTGGTGGAACACACGTTTCCAACACCCAAGAAATTGGTGTCTTTGCAGTTGTTTCCGAAGAAAGCATTGCCGCAGGAACTAGACGTTTGGTGATTGTCAGTGGGGCACCTGCTTATCAGCATTTTAAGCAAAAGGAAACGATGCTTTATCAATTACGTCAACAACTAGGGGCAACCTCGACAAAAGAGATTTTTGATCGACTCAAGGTTCTCAAGCAAGAAAAAGACCAGCTAACCCTTTCGTTATCTCACGCCCAAGAAGGACAAGCAAATGGCGTATTTTTATCCCTACAATCCTCGCTTGTTCGTCAACCTTTTATCCATGGATTATTCATTGAACCAAGCCTATCTCGCCCATTGCTATTAAAAGTGATGGATCGTTTTAAACAAGCTTATCCTGAATCGCTCATTGTGATGATCGGTAAAGATGAATCTAGTTATCCAATTGGAACCTATGTTGGCCCGAGTTTACGTCAAGCAAACCGCCAAGCATCGGTCATTACCAAATTGATTGCCCAAGCGATGCAAGGATCTGGTGGGGGCAAACCGGATTTAGCGTTTGGTGCAGGTAAGAATCTTGTTGATTTAAAATCATTATGGAAAACCATCATCGGATAAACACTCCGATTTTATTAGGCTTTGATTTAGGAAGTAAATCTTTAGGAATTGCTTTACGAAATCGCCTTGGGATGGTCATGCCACTCCCTGCATGGTTTTTCCCACGTCTTGAAGAAAGTACTTTACTTCAATTCATCAAGCGCTTACTTGATGAACACCAACCGGTTGCACTCATTTTTGGTCTCCCCTACCACGCCGATGGAAGAGAAAGTCATCAAACTGCATGGGTTAAAGGGGTGGTAGGTCGATTACGATTATCTTTGTCTCTGCCAATTTTTGAAGTCGATGAACGTTGGACCACCGTCGAAGCCAAAGAACGTTTACATGCTTTTGGTTTACCTGAAAAGAAACAAAAATCATACCTTGATTCCGTATCTGCTTGTATAATATTGGAGCAATATGAAAAACAACCCCGATAACACGTTAGAAATCGTGATGGATAATGGAAAAACTGAGTTATTTTCGATCTATTTTACCTTTATCTTTCATGATCAAAATTACGTGATCTATTTCCATCCAAAATACCCAGATGACCTTTATGTAAAGGGATATGATGAAGATACCTTTGCATTAAGTGAACCCGATAACGATGCCATCAGCTATGCAGAAAAACTCATTCAAAATTATGAAGACGAAGAAGCAGATCATGATGAAAATGTTGGCAATTTAGAAGAATAATTGCTAAAATAGACAAGCATTCAAGAACAAGGAGAATCAATGATGGAAAACGAAAAAGTCCAATTGACCCGCGAAGGTTACGACAAATTAAAGTCAGAATTAAGAAACTTAATCGACATTATTCGTCCTGAAGTGATCGAACAACTTGCGTATGCTCGTTCTTTAGGGGATTTATCTGAAAACGCGGATTATGATGCTGCAAAAGCAAAACAAGCGGATGTTGAACAACGGATTCGCCAACTTGAAGATATCTTATCGAATGCCACGATCATGGATGATGCAACCGGAACAACCAAAATTGTCAGCTTTGGTCGGACAGTCAAAATCCTTAATTTAAGTAATAAAAAAGAATATACCTTTAAAATTGTTGGTACGCATGAAACCAATCCAACCGATGGCACGATTAGTAATGTTTCCCCACTTGGTGAAGCAATTATGGGTGGCCGCGTGAGTGATAAAGTTACCGTCAAAGCCCCAAAATCGTATCAAGTTCAAATTCTAAAAATTGAATAACGATTGCTGATTGAATCTCCATAAACCTCCCTATTCATTGTTGGGAGGTTTTTTTATGTTCAAAGTGATGATTGGCGTTTTGCTCTTTACGATTGTGACGTTGGTTGTGTTTCTCAATCTTGATCCTAACATCGTTCAACAATCAACCAATGAAGTGTCGTCGCTATCCAATAATTTTGTGACGGCGACGCTTTCAGGAGAAATCCAAAAACCTGGAACTTATATATTGGAAACAGATAGTCCATTAAGTTCCTTGATTGCGTTAGCGGGTGGTGTAACCACGAATGCGGATGAAGAGGCTTTTCATCAGGATGTTATCGTGATTGCTGGCAATCATTATTACATCGCACCAAAATTTGACCCGAATGATGTTTGTGGTACAACGACGTTGGTAAAAGTAGGTTTAAATTCTGGCAATCGAGAAGCGCTCATGAGTTTATCCAACATCGGAAGTAGTCTTGCAAATGCGATTGTGGATCATCGACAAACCCAAGGGTCCTTTACCTTTATTGAGCAAATCATGGAGGTCCCGGGCATCGGTCAATCGACCTTTACGCGAATCAAAAACCATATCAATTTACTTTGAAAAGTTGGGGTTTCTTTCTTGTTTGTTTATCGATTGTCCTCGCGACGATCAGGCCGCATTGGATTTGGTATTTGTTTTCCGGAATCAGCTGTTTTATTTTATGGTTTCAATATCGATCATTAAGAAAA
>CAMBSI010000010.1 GCA_945870555.1 Staphylococcus epidermidis
AAAACGGTATCGGTTTGAGCTTTTCCAGTGATCGGATGTTTCCAAGTTTTTCTCGTTACATTTAAGGCCTGTTCGGTGACCACGGATTTTAAATTGGTGGGATGAATTAAACTCATCGGAAGTGAACGCCTTCCTGCAATGATGACAACAAGTAATCGATTGAACATCGATCCATGATATAAAAACCGATAGGTTGCACGCATATCATTGACGGCATCTTGATAGGTATGATGAGAAACTTGCTTCGGAAAACAGGTGAAGTAAAGTTGACTAATCGATTGTAAGGAAACTGGATCAACGACCAAGGTATGTTTTGGTTGATAAACTTGACTCGATAACTTTAACTTTTGAACCAAACCAATGTCCATTTCCATCTCGAGACGCGCATGATCTGCATTGTAATGCCCGGATAAAGAACCATGCTCATCAAATCCAGATCGAAAAAATACATACGGATGACAGGTGCGATCAAGCGCATAATGCGTCAATGCACCAATCACATATGCTTTGGTGATGTCATCAGCATGAGACCCTAAAAATCCTTTTTGAATCAAAGGCCATAAGGATTGTTCGGGTTTTTGATTGTGTAAAGTAGATCCAAATTGATTAATCGTGGTACGACTTAAGCGTCTTTTAAATGGTGCATTACCATAAAAGAAGAAAGGATCGGGTCCTTGCGAACCGACCCAAACCAAAGCTTGGTTTGACTCAAGAAATGTTAATTTATTTTTAAATTGTTGAATAATCTGATTCGCAAAATACTGATGCGTCAAGATGGATGGCATATCAATTACTTATTTTTCTTTTCAGTTAAATAGTTCGTTGGTAATTTCCTAGCAATGTTAAAGATGATGCCACCTGCGATGAACAAGACGATAAGTGATAAGACACCATAGCGAAGATTCCCACCAGGTAAGTCCCCAAATTGAAGCGTAACGAAGGTAGCAACCGTACCAACAATAAACGGTCCAATCACAGCGGCAAATCTTGAAAAGACGGTGTATAAACCAAAGAACTCATTTGATTTTTCTTTAGGGATAATCTTACCGAAATAAGATCGAGATAGCGCTTGAATTGATCCTTGTGAAGTCGCAACGAGTAAACCAAGTATGTAGAAATGCCACAATTCTCGTATGAAAATAGCAAAAATTGAAATGAATGCATAGATTGCGATGTTTAATAGTAGTATGTTTTCAGCCTTAATCGTTTTGCTCAATCTTGAGAATAATAAAGCAAATAAAAATGCTGCAATTTGAATCACCAAAAAGATAGGTAATAATGTGGTAAGTTCATTTTCAGGAAGAATATTTAACGCGTTGACTGCAAAGCGTGCGGCAAGATTAATGACGGTATGGACACCATCAATGTATAAGAAGAATGCGAGTAAGAATAAAAAGATTTTTGGAAATTTTCTTGCTTCCTTAAGGGTTTTAAATAAACGTTGAAAAGATTTTTTAATCGGATGCTTTTCTGGTTCAATGCCATAAACTTGTTTGGATTCTTTTAAAAATGGTAAAGAAAAAATCAACCACCAAGCAGAGGTAAAAAGAAAAGTAATTTGAAAACCTAGTGTAAGCGTAAAGCCAGGTATTGATTCTGGGAGAATCGTCAATAAAACAACTGCAATTACAAGTGGAATCGAGCTTCCACCAATATATCCAAATGCATATGCTGCCGTTGAAACCCGGTCCATGTTTTCATCCGTCGTCATGTCAACGATAAAGGAATCATAAAAGACGTTGGTGCCTGTATATCCAACTGTTCCCACAATGTAAGGAATCAAGATGACCCACCAGAATGATTGATTTTCAAAAACTGGATAAAAAACCAATAAAACTGAACTGATGAGGCCAAGGAAAAAGAAGATCACAAAGAATTTTTTCTTTAAACCTCTGTAATCTGCTAATGTACCCAAGATTGGTGATAGGACTGCAATCACCAAACTAATGCCTGATACGATAAACGCAAACAAAGCATCCGCCGTGTTTTGTCCTAAGCCTCCAACATCCACACTTAAGTAACCATAAAGTAGAGGAAAAATAAAGGTCGCAAAGATTACGGTATAGGCCGATTCTGCCCAGTCATAAAAAATGAAAGCCCATTCCTTTTTTGTAAATCTGGATTTTTTGGTTGGGGATAGTTGTTTTTCCATAAGTACCTCTTTTTGATAGTTTAGCACTCTTGGGGAATTTTCAATGCCATGAAGATGCTTCTTAACCTAATCTTAAACAAGGTACAATATCTATATGATAGAAAGTTTGTGGTCAACCTTTGAACAGTGGGTTTTAAGTGTTGGTTTTGTTGGTATTTTCATCATTTTTTTATTATCGATTCTTCACCCCACGGTTGAAGGACCAGCCGCCTTGCTCCTTTTAACCATCCTCACCATCCTTGTAGATTCAGTATGGTTAGCAAGTCTGATACTTCTGATTGGATTCTCTATTGGGTTTTCAATGTTCTATTTTTTTGTACATTCCCTTCACCAGCGTAGTCACCAAGCGATGGAACGATTTACCCCGACAAAAAAAGCATTAGATTGGGTAAAAAAACAACCGACATGGAAACATATTCTGGTCATTGGTATGCCCTTGGTGTTTACCTATCCATTACGTATAGCGTTTACCATTCAACACAAAACATTCTTACCTTTTTGGTGGGAAACCTTTTTACAATACTGTGTATTAACCGTTGGAAATCTTTTACTTTATTTTGGCATCATTGAGCTAATTTTTTTAGAATTACCGATTTGGATCATCAGCGTCATCTTGTTCCTGTTGTCCGTAGGGGTTTATCTAATCCGCACAAAAACAAAAGTTATTTAATGCGCTTGGTTGATTGCCGCACGACCAATTGGACAGGGACGGTGGTTAAACCTTTGCTGACATCTTTCTTTTCAATCATGGCTAAAAGTTTCATCGCTGCGGTTTCCGCAATCGTTTTTTTATCTTGTTTAATCGTGGTTAACGCGGGGGTAAATAAACTTGCAAATTGGATGTCATCATATCCAGAAACCGAAATGTCTTCCGGGACGCGATAGCCTAATTCTTTTAGTGCCAAAATTAACCCCATCGCAATATCATCAGAGAAAGCAATGATCGCTTCGGGTTTTTCTTGCCAGCTTTGAATCCAACTTAAAGCC
Organism: Staphylococcus epidermidis; assembly: GCA_945870555.1. Taxonomy (GTDB): domain Bacteria; phylum Bacillota_I; class Bacilli_A; order RFN20; family CAG-826; genus UBA970. The sequence goes on from CAMBSI010000010.1 coordinate 3,140, forward strand.
TTTTCATAATAATGCGCAACCCCATAACGATCGGTCACAGCATAACTTTGAGGATTTCGATTCGTCTTGTAAGCCTTCACTAACTTTTCATAAGCTTCACTTCGTTGCATATAGGCCCGAGATAGATTAGAACCTGAGAAAGCGTAAATCGACTTAAATCCGAGTTGTACATAGTGCTTAAAGATTAATTCAATCCCTTGTTTATCATCACTGATAACAGTCGCTAATGACGGATTCACCATATCAACGGATACACAGGGAATATCAGCTTGAATCAATTCTTGAATATCTCTTGCATTGACATCTCCGGTTAACAGCAAGACACCATCCACACTTTTATTCGTGGACCATTGTAAATACGTTTGTTGTTGGTCGCCGATTTTTTTGGGAATAAAAACAATTTCATAACCTTTATCTTCAACAAAATTTTTAAATGCTTGAATGATGGAACCAAAAAATGGATGTTCTAAACCAAACGAGGCGATATCTGAGAAAACAACCCCAATCGTCCACGTATGTTCTGCTTTTAAAATTCTTGCGGAATGGCTTGCCACATAACCTAATTCTTTGGCGCGTTTTAAAACGCGTTCCCTTGTTTCTTTAGCAACGGTTCCTTTTCCATTGAGAATTTTGCTTACGGTTCCAGGAGATAAACCTAGATCTTCAGCAAATCCATGGATGGTTAATTTATCGGGATTGTTTTTCATCCAATAAAATCGTCATGATTGATTTTTCAGGTAATTCAATCATCATGTTTTTTCCTAAATGGTCATGGGTGTAATAAATCGATGCATTGGTGCTGTTTAACAAGACCACCACCACTTGTTTGTCTGGACGTTGATAGGCAACGCCTTGGACCCCCATTGGCAAGGTTGTGGTTAAGGCAATGCGTTGGGAACCAGGAAGAATAAATTTTGAAAAATGGCCAATGACAAAATACGTACTGTTTTGAATGATGGTTTGGGTCCGTCGATCAAATAAAATAGGGGCATCGCAGTAATTACCAACGTGATTCGGTCCACCTTGTTCATTGAGCACAAGATTCCAATCAATGAAACCTTCATTGCCTTGAAGAAAGTCACCGATGATATTTCTTGCGTAGCGTTCACCGGTATCCCATGATCCTGGACGTGGTCCACCTTCAATACATCCTTCTGTAAATAATAAATGCTTATCGGGAAATAATGCTTTGGTTTTGCCAACATTCGCAAACACTTCTTCTCCATACCAATGAAACGCAGTGCCCCATACAAACGAACTTGCAATTGGATCTTGATAAATCGGGGTAACGCGTTCAATCATGATATCGCGATTGTGATCCCAAACGAGAAGTTGAATTGATTGGCCAAAATGTTTCTTTAGTTTTGGGCCTAAATGGAACTTGATAAAATCTCGTTCTTGCTCCGCTGTGTATAAGCATGAGTCCCATACTTGTTTGGCAGCTGGTTCATTTTGAACGGTAACTCCCCAAGGTTGAATGCCTTCTTTTTGAAGTGCTTGAACAAACTTGATGTAGTATTCAGCCCATATATCTAGGAAAATCGGTTTTAGTGAACCTCCGTGATTCATTTGGCCATTATCTTTCATCCATCCTGGAGGCGACCATGGCGAAATTAAAATTTTCAGATTCGGTGTTTTCTTTAAGACCTCTTTTAACATTGGCAAAACATACCAATGTTCCCGTTGAATAGAAAACGAAGAGAGCGATGTATCCCCTTCGCGAACATAGGTGTAATTACCTAAGGAAAAGTCGCTTGAGTTCATATGGATTCGGGTGAGATTGTAATTTAAACCTTGGGGAGAAAAATACAAATTCAATAAGGTTTGAATGGTGGCATCATCATGGTTTTCTTTAATCGTATAGGCAGCAGACTCCGTCAACGATCCACCAAATCCAAGATGAGATTGAAATCGTTGTTGCAGATCAATCTTGATGGGTAAAGCGGAAACTTGATTGGTTAAAGCTTTTGGGCTGACGGTTTGCCATCGTAATCCTTTGGCAGAGGAAACGATCACCTTCATTCTTGATAAACCTCCACTTTTTCAATATCCATCACATACGGTAAATCCGCTTCGTTAATATGACCACCCCACATGCCACCGACGGCGATATTCATGATTAAATAATAGGGTTTATCAAATGGCCAGCTTTCAATCGAATCATTGGGTTTTTTATCAAAGGTGATGTAATGAACATCATCAACAAAAAAACTAAGACCTTCTTTTCGCCAAATTAATTTGTAATCATGAAACCCTTCCAAGACACCCGGAATCTTTTGGAATTTTGTCCGTTGGGTTTTAATGATGTGATTATTTAATTGAGAGTGAAGACTGAAATGAATGACTTCTGGGTCATGACCGACCATTTCCATTAAATCAATTTCCCCACATAACGGCCATTTAACTGGACCAATATCATGACCTAAGAACCAGATGGCAGGCCAAGAGCCTTGTCCAGTCGGCAATTTTGCGCGAACGATAAACGTTCCATATTGCCATTCTTTTTTTCCTTTGGTATTCATGCGAATCGATTGATACCTGCACGTGGTTTGATCGGGATGGAGTTTTGCCATCATGCGTAATCCTTGTTTTGTGATTTTTAAATGTTCTGGGGAATCGACATAACATTGGCGTTCATCGTTAAACCATTTTTCTCCAACTTCTAAATTCCAAACCTGCCGGTTAAGGTTTTTGAATGTATCTTTAAAAACAAGGCGTTGATGTGGTTTAAGCATGGGGTTAACCTCCAAAAGTAAATGAAATCGGCGTGGAACGTCCTGAAACTCTTCCGGCAAAATCAATCGCTTGAATCTCAACTTCATACGTTCGATTTTCTTCTAAACCTGCAAACGTGTACTGATTGATCCTTGCTTCACGATAACGAACACCATCCAAATAGATTGCATAATGACTGACCCACATATCATCGGTTGGTCGGTTCCAATGGATGCTATTGTCTAAGGTTGCAAGGCCGACATTCGTAGGTGTATTCGGGATATCCAGATCATGAACCGCATAATCCCATTGGTAAAGTCTCAAGTAATCCACTTCAAGTGTGGTGGGAAAAGCATTTGCATCAATGCCTTGAATACCACCCCAACTTCCACCAACCGCTAGATTGATAATAAAATAAAATTCTTCATGGAAAGGAAAGACCTCTTCATGCGAAACAGTTGTATGAAATTGTGGGGTATATCTAAATACTCCATATTGAACCCCTTCCACAAGGATGCGAATTTCTCCGGGTAACCAAATCATTTCGTATTCATAAAATTGATTTTCAGGGTCATCTAATTCCTTATCAAAACTCGGATTGTTGTTCAGCGTGTGGTTAAATCTTTCCGTATGGGTTGCTGTAAAAACGGAACCAGGTTCGTATCCAACATATTCAAGGATGTCAATTTCTCCACTTTTTGGCCATTGACCATAACGATTGAATAACGGTAGCATCCAAACCGCAGCCCACGTACCGCGACCACCCGGCAACTTGGCCCGAAAATTGATCCGCCCAAATTGGGTTTCCACTTTATATCGCGAGTTGATGCGACCACTCGTGTACGATTTGCCTAAATAGTTTTCTCTCTTTGCAGTGATTTTTAATGAACCATCATTAACGGATATATTTTCAGCACGATAATATTGCGCTTCTTGATTGCCTCCACCATCACCATTCACTTCGACGTTCCAATGATCGGTTGATAAAGCGTCACCATTAAATTCATCTGACCACGTACATACCCATTCGTTATCAATCGTTTGCACACCGCATCCTTCATAAGCGGTTAATGGTAGTAATCCGTTTGGCACACCACTCGATGTACCATTTGGATCGACACATGCGGTCACGGTGAAGGCAAGGACCATCAAGGGTAAAATTCTTTTCATGTTTATTCTCCTGTGATTCCAGTCTTATCGATACTTTGTGTAAACAAGCGTTGACCAAAGAAATAAAGAAGCAACAACGGAAGAATCGTTAACATGTTACCAGCTAATAAAATCGCTTCATTTAATTCTGCACCTGGTGTACCTGGTGGAAAGATATCTTCATAAGACGCCCGGAATGCTTGTAACCATAAAGGTAACGTCACCTTATCACCAACATATAAACCCGTGATAAAGGATTCATTCCAATACCAAACGAAACTAAATAAAAAGACGATGACAAAAGAAGGAATCGCAAGCGGTAAAATGACGGAGCGGAAAATACGTAATTGGCCAGCACCGTCAACTTCAGCGGATTCAATGAGAATGCCGGGTATCGTTTTGTAAAAGGTGTAAAAGATTAAAATATAAATCGCCGCATTGATGCCTTGACCGGTCATCGCTGGTAATAACATCGCCCATTCACTCGAGATAATATTTAAATCTCTAAAAATGATCATATTCGCAACCATCGTCACTTGTTGTGGAAGGATAAACGTTGCAAGCATAATGGCGAAGAATAATTTCTTAAATGGGAAATCAAATCGAGCAAAGCCGTATCCAATCAATGCACTTGAAAGGGTTGCACTGACGCTTACTTTTAAGACATAGACCGTCGAATCGATGAGGGATGACGGTAAGTTTAAGACTTGGAAAGCCCGGTCATAGTTTTCCCACATCAACGCCGTGGGTATCCACTGAACACCTGGATTAATTAAATCATCCACGGATTTAAGACTGTTGATCATCATGAATAACAACGGGTACAAATAGATATAACTAAAACTAATCAATAACACATAAATGACCCCGCGGTATAGCAGACCGTCCGTGAGGTTCTTACCTAACCAAATTTTGCGAAGTTTTTGTTCCGTTTGAATCGGAATTTTAGGGAAAATTCTCACGATGATTTCCCTCGCTTTTCTCTGGTCAATCTCATAAAGAATAAAATTAACACCACCATGAGGATGAAATAAATCCAGGCCATGGCAGCAGCGTAACCATAACCAAACCAGAACGCAGAATCTGGGGCTCCAACTAACATGTGGTTTCTGGTTAAATCAAGCAGACCACCTGGTTCAACAAATAAAGACATTGAGACAACCACATAAATAATGGAAATACCTGTAAATGGCATGAGCGAAGGTAACGTGATTTTCCAAAAACGCATCCAAGGTGAAGCCCCATCCATACTTGCAGCTTCATATAAACTTGGATCAATTTTTTGTAAACCAGCAAGATAAATCAAAATCGGTATACCTGCGTACCAGAGAATCAACAGCATCGAATTGATGACGGTGGTTAAAGGATCCGATAAAAAAGAGGGTAGATTATTCACCACATAATCATAAATCCCACTTGCTTGTAAATTAGGCAATGTAATTGCACTTTGGGCATTCAGTTCGTTAATAACTGGCCCGGTCGAAATAATCACTGGCAAGAAAAAAACTGTTCGCCATAAACCTTTTGTGCGAATTGGCATATTCACAAGCACCGCGATAATAATTGAAAAGACAATAATGATGGGAATGGCAACCAACATTTTTCCAAGATAATTAACATATAGCGGAATGAGAATCTGACTACGAAGAATATTAAGATAATTATTAAAACCAACAAACGTGGTTGTGACACCATCTTGAAGGTTGTAGTACGCTTCATGGAAACTTAAAAACAACGAATAAAACAGTGGGTAAAGTGTGAAATAACTAATCCCAATTAACCATAAAGAAATGAATAAATATCCATAAAATGCATGACGGCGTTTTCTTGTGATTTTGATCTTGATGATACTGAGTAACCGAACCGTGTTTCCATCTTCACGATAGATGCGATTATGCCTTATGCGATAAAAAAATCGATCAAGGAAAGGCTGAATCTGACGTTGCCAGAAAGATTGAAATTTCAAAAATTGTTGACGAACAAATGCCACGGTGGATTGAAACATTTGCTGTAACTTCTTCATGGTAGTAAGACCTCATAATCAAGACCATCAATGATCAATCCGTCAAGATTAAATGCCTCTGATCGATAGTTCACAATGATGGAGACTCCATTTTCATAATCAATTTTGGTGACACCAGTAGCGAGGACTTGCCGTTCAATCACACTTGCACCTTGGGTGACATCAAGGGCGCTGGAAACATATTGATAAACATCTTCAATGTCGATTTTGAAATCACCATAAGCGGTGGTAAAGAACCGATTGCTATAGGTATAGCGTAAATCACTGCTTGGTTTTTCGGTCAAAAGATAACTTGGATTCACACCAAAATCAATCATTTGCAATAAGCGTTCTTTTCCAAGCGCATTAAAGTTTAAATATGGTGTAAAGGTTGGGATGTAACCTTTCAGCACCAACGGAATCAATGGCACCAAATCTGTAAACAAGTCAAGTTGACTGTTTGTAATCGGCATATCTAAATAATGGTTCAAATAACGGAACATATAGGCGGAAGGTCGGTGCATCGCGGTGGCAGATAATTGTGCGGCCATGCCTTCAACGATCGTTAAAGTATCACTTCGACTGACCCTTTCATCATCATAGTAACTATAAAGTGTTCGCCCAAGGGTGGGAAAAGATAAACCGGTCATATCGAGGTTTTGAATAGCGGATAAATCAGCATTGAGTTTGTTGGCAGCTCGTTGTGGATAAAGATAGTATTCATCAATCGCTTGATTGTCTAATCGGTTTAAAGGATAACTCATCTTGAGTTTCGAATAGTTTCTTGCGACATCCCGATTTAACTCAACCCGTTGCGAGAGTTCACTGCTCACCAAATAATCTTGTTCAAGATAAATTGCATCTTCATTGGATTTGGTATTGGCGATGAGTTGCTTTAATCCATTGAGATTTGGATGTTGAAATTGATACGGTTGGCGATACGATAAGCCATCACTTGACCAACCCTTTAAGACAACAACCTGTTCATCAACGCCAAGCGAAGAAAGTTCATTTGAAATCGTGGAGGCATTGAGTGGCGTGGTCATCGTTAACCGGCTTGTTCCAAAGAAAGTAGGTTCTTGTTCATAAAGCAAATACGCCAACTGAATCGGGGTTTTTTCTGGTTCCAATGATCGTAATGCTTCGCGATCTTTTAAACGCAATTGATAGGCTTTTGCCATGCCAACATAGCCAGCATCTTGGCCAGTTAAAACATGATAATAACCATGATAGGCTTGATCAATTTTTTCTTCAGGAAGGACATCACGACCATCACCTGCACGATTAATGATGTTGCGATAAATTCTTCGAATGTTGTACCGATTGGTGATCCGGTGATAACGAGTATTTCTTCCCCAGAAATTTGCCAATAAGGTTGCGTGTTCAGATCCTTCAACAATTTCATGATAGAAACCAAATTGTCCAACCCGGTGAATCATGCCAAAGATCGGTAATGATAATTCTGCAATCGACGTACGTAGATAACCTAAATCAGATCCATAATAATCAGATTGATAGGTTTTGTCGTATCGTTGATTGGTTCTCACCAATGCCCCGACGCCATCTGGAATCACCATATAACCTGGGTAGATATCTTCACGAGCCGAGCCAAAATATGGAAAGAATTGTAAGCCTAAGATTCGGTATAACTCATTACTTTCAGTTAACGACGATGGATTAAACTTCACGGAAAAACCTTGCGCGGAAAGTTCAATCGTCACCGCAAATTCAAAGCCATACGTTTGAACACTAACTTGTGCTAAAAAGGACTGGGCGTTGACCGGTTCGGTGGTGACGCTGACGGCATCTTCATCATAACTTGCAGGAGCAATCAAATACGGTAAGGTCAAATCAATTGCGTCGAGATCTTGGGCACCATTGTTTACATAACTCACATCGGCAATCGTATAAATGGATTCGGTACGAATGGCACTACTACTGACATTGTTTGTCCGAATCGACTCAATCCATAATCCACTATTCATTAAATTACGGTTGGCGGTATTATCTTCTCTAGTTTCTGAATAACCTTGGAACTCAGGACGAGAGGAAAACATATAACCGGTTGCTTTGTCCTTTAATAGTAAGGAGAAGGAATCCTTTTCAAAGAATAATTCCAATTGATCATTTTCAAGCATCGATTCAAAACCAAGGGTGGCAAGTTGTTCTGGTTCATAATAAAGTTGAAACGTATCATCAAATCGTGTCAAAACATCACCATCAGTTTCATCCATTTGTGTATAACGTGAACTCAATAAGAGTTGATTTTCAATGAATGCAAAATTATCAACTTGAGGTATCACCAACAAAGTTGGATCGGATTGGGTGCTGACAATCAGCACCGGTAATAAGATCATGGGGATGGCCAGGCGTGAAAGTTTAAACACGACTATTCACCTCCTGGATAATATCGGCGATGAGTTGATAAACTTCACCAAGTAAAAAGACAACAATCAAGGTCATCGCGAGTAACATAATCGCGGTAAAGATCGTAATCAAAATGTTCTTAAAAGTAGGTCGAATATCATAGAAGTGAATTTCTTTCACCATGATAAAGAAATAAATAACCGTAAAGGAAAGACCGATCCCATATACAAATTCATAAATGAAACTTTCGTTTAACGTGAGCGCATGAGACATCACGGTTAGAATTGGAAACGTGATGATCATCGGCAATAAGGTTAAAGCAGATGCTTGGAAGACTTCAGTCAGTTTTCCATCACCATCGCGAATGGAACACACTAAATAATTACTCACAACCCATAATCCAAACGGAACCATGACACCAATGAATTGTTCAATCACATTAATCTCAGAGGGAATCAGGCCATTGAATAAGAAATTGGTTTCATACATCCAAATTAAATACGTCACAAAGAATCCAAGCAAATAAATCCATGCACTTCGATTGGAGAACGATCCGTGCCGCTTCAAGTCATCATAGCCATCCACAGGTTTTGCAAACACTTGAAATGGAAACTTTAATTCTTTCATAAATGGAATCGTATCGGTTTTGGTCTTGACTGCATCGATTTTTTCTTGAACGAATGCGTAACCAGGAATGAATCGCTTCAGCATATAGATGCCGATGATGACCATTAAAAAGATGACAAAGGCATTGCCGTTTTCGAGAAGGAACTGATTGCGAACTTCCCAATAAGCATTGGAATAACCTCTGGTATCTCTGGCTAATCGATAATACGTTAAAGCCGATTCATAATCTTGCAAAGCAAAATAAGCATCCCCTAACCCTTGATTGGCTAAATCAAACAATCGATTCATTTTCAAGACATCTTGCCAAGGAATCAACGACTCTCCATATCGCCCTTCAAAATAAAGATTAATCGCGTTGTGAACTAAATCGGCAAATGTCGTTGGAATAAAAATTTGTAAGGAGCTCGTCGCTTCATCGACTGCATATAAGTTGTTTCTGGAATCGACGGCAATGCCTTTTGCTTGTTTAAATAATCCTTTTTGACCAATATCATCTGGTCCTGAGAATAAAAATAATACCGAACCGTTTGGATCATATTCAACAATGTAACCTTCGGAGGTTAAGGTGTAAATGGTGTTATAAGGTCCAACTGCAATATCTTCAACCGTATCAAAACCCCAGACAGATTGATTGAAGACCACGTTGGCAATATTTAATTTTAGGTAACCATCTTCTTCTTTGGTTGAAGTCAGGATTAAACCACTTTGGTCAACGCTTAGGTTATAAACCGGTTTTGGAATAATTTGAAAGAACTCTCTTCGTGTTGCTTCATCAAAGATGAGCGAACGGACAGTGTTTTCAAAGGTTGCAGGAATGCGATTCCCACCAAAGTAGCCAAAGAATTCACCATCATTTTTAAACTGGGCAAGTCCGTTGACGTTACCGGCTAACAATACGTAGACGTTTCCTCCTCGATCGGTGACTAATTTGGTTGGATCGAAAGGATCATCTTCTCCAAAGAAAGGAGAATTTAAAGGTTTTTCATACGTGACAACCAATTCATATGCGTCGTCCACCATTTGAAATTGATACGCTTGTTTGTTTCCAAAATCTGCCACATATAAACGACCGTCATCATCCACATGAATCCCAGTAGGAATATCAAGTATGCCTTGACCGATTTCGATCGCTTCATCGGTTTGTAAATTGTATCGAATAACGGATTTTGTTCCTTTGTCTGCAACAAAAATGATGTCGTTTTGATCAACGTATACATCTTGGGGAGAAGATAACGTGAATGCACCCAACGTTTGCGTTAACGATAATGGTAGATACGCGTCTTGGGTTTGAATCAATTGTTGACGCGACGTTGCATAGGTATAAGTTTGGTATGGTAACCCATTATCCGCAAGAGATGGTATGACCGTCCGTTGAGGAAACATCATCCCTAACGAAACAAAGATTAATGTGTAAATCCAACGCTTCATTTTACTTTAACCCTGAGTGCGCCATCGTCGACATCACCTGACTTTGTAAAATCACAAATAAAACAAGATTCGGAATGAACATTAATAAAGACGCAGCAGCAGCCATGCCTTGACCGGCAACCGTGTTACCAACACCCGAGGTTAAGGTTTGCAAAAAGAAGGCAAGCGTTCGTAAACTCTCATCATTAATAAACAACGTCGACGTGGATGTATCATTCCAAATTAATTGGAAGGCAAGAATGCCAACGGTTGCTACCGCTGGGGAAATCATCGGCATGATGACTTTAAAGAAAATTTGCATTTCACTGGCACCATCAATCCGAGCCGCTTCAATAAAATCATTTGGAATTTGATCGATAAACTGTTTAATCAGAAACATCGCAACTGGCATCGTAATCAGTGGGAAGATATGTGCAAAATACGTGTCAATCATACCCGATTGCGCTACCACAATATATCGAGGTATTTGCACTGCGATTGGGACAAACATCAACGAAATCGTATTGATTTCAAAGAGTAATTTTTTTCCTTTGAAATGTAATTTTGCTAAACCATAGGCAGAAAGGGATGTAAATAATATCGCTAAGCCGACCCCAATGCTGGTAATCAAGACACTATTCAATACATAACGTGAGAAAGGAATACCTGAGGTGGAAACCAAGCGAGCCAGTTCAATGAAGTTATCAAAGGTTGGATTTCTAACAAAGAATGTTGGTGGGTAGGCGAACAATTCAGATTGAGGTTTAAATGCGTGATTGATGATAAATAAAATAGGCAGGATCATTAACATCGAAAAGGAAATGAGAATAATGAAAAATGGTAATTGACCTTTGTGGAAACGGTCCGGATTGATTTGGGTACCAAGAAATTTAGAAGCCATTATTCTTTTTCTCCTAAAAATTTCCACGTGATTTTTGAAATCGCGTACACCATCAGCAAGAGGATCACAGAAATACTTGCAGCATATCCCATCATGTAACGAATAAAACCAAAGTCTTCGATGTGATTAACAATTAATTGGCCTGCATAATTTGGTGTTGGGTTGGTTCCAGATAATGCCACCCCAATTGCCCCAGCTTGGAAAGTTCCAACGACGGCCATAACGGCACCAAAAATCATTTGTGGTTTCATCGACGGTATCGTGACATAAATAATTTCTTGGAACCAATTTTTGATGCCATCAATATAAGCTGCTTCATATAAAGTACGATCCACATTTAAAATCCCGGCAAGCATCGCTAAGAATCCAACCCCAATGGAACTCCACAATGACACCACAATCATAATCGTCATCAACATATTTGGGTTTTGTAAAAATTGAATCGGTTCTACAATGAGCCCTAAATCAAGCAGGATAGCATTTAAATAACCTTGGGCATCCCCGGAAAAAATAATTCGCCACATCGCGGCCATCGCAACCCCTGCAGTCAAGGATGGAGAATAAAAAATGATCGCGAGAATCGTTCTTGGCGTTTTTGGTAAATGGGAAAGCATCCAAGCAACCATAAAGGATAAGGCATACCCAACTGGACCGACAATAAAAGCAAATCGTAAGGTGTTCGGCAACACATACCGCATGAAGACGGTATCAAGGGTGATGAGTTCAATGTAATTATTAATGCCGACAAAGACTGGTGTTTGAATTGAGTTAAAAAAAGTAAAAGATAATGCAATTGCGGCAATGACGGGAACCACAATAAAAATCGCAAAGAGGATCCAATAAGGGAAAATAAACCAAGCAGGGCGATTCATCCGATCCAATAATCGATTAAGCATGTTCAGTTAACCACCAATCAATGTTATCAATGGTCGGCACAAGATAAGGTTTCAGAATCTCGCCTTGGAATGTATACCCAAACTCTGCCATCTTATATAAGATTTCTCGGTTCGAAATTCGCACCGCTTCATCAATCGCTTGGCGAGGATTTATCCCTTGGAACACAATATTCGTCCAAGCATTTGATAATTCTCTTTCCACCATGTATGTACCTGGAATGCGACTTGCTTCTAAAGCAAATTCCCATTGTTCCAAGATCACCGATTTATATTCATCTGGCATACTCGATTGAGCAAATGCTTCTAAATTCGCCGAATTCCAAAAATAAGTTTTTCCATAGGTACTTTGTAAGGTTTGTCCAAATAACGCTTGGATTGGGGTCGACATCCACCACGACAAGAAATCCCAACTATCATCGGGTAGGTTTGTATTCGCCAATATCATCGATCCTTGAGCACCAGTTGCACTTGAACGATTGATTTCTTGGGTAACAGGGTCGCGGTAACCAGGATGAAGATCCATCGCCCATAAGCCATCTAATTCACTTGCAGCACTTGATAACAATAAGTACGTTCCAAGATCTCCGATTCCAATTGGTAAGGTTCCATAACGGAATTGATTATAAAAACTCGCGACAAATTTTGGAATGTTATACAGCGTGAAAAGTTCCGCCATCAAGGTAATTCCTGCTAACGTATCCTCTTCATTGATCGTGGTGCTCATGCCATTGTTTGCATAAAGTTGCCCACCAAATTGATGGATGAAAGGCAACGTTGCAACAAATGGTTTTAACCCTGAATATTGTGATAACGGTAAGAAATAATTGAGACCATAACTTTGTAGCAAGGGAAGTATGCCAATCACGTCATCCCACGTTTGCGGAATCGAATCAACACCGATTGATGCCATGATGTCACGGCGATAATACGTCACCCAGAAATTTTGTGTTAATGGTAAGCCAAACACACCTTCTTCGAAGACATAAGGAATCATTGCCCCTTTTGCATAATGGTCAACGACATCGCCATAACCTTCAAATTGACGTAGATCAAGTGCTGCATCACGGGAAGCAAATTCATAAGGTATCCAATGGTTTACACCAACGGCAACGTCTGGTGATTGTCCGGAAATATTGGAGAGGATTAATTTATTTTCATCTGGCATTTGCGAGAGTTTAACTTGGCGTTGTCCTGGATAAAATTGATCAATCATCGCTTGCATAATTTCAATATAAGGTCGGGGAAAATTAACCCAGACGTTAATTTGATCTTCATCCATACTGGTTGCAGAGTATGGATTATTAATAAACGATAAGACGAGTCGGGCGCTACCTTCATACGCCGAGCGGAAAAAGGTTGACGTTGGTCTTGGTAGGCTGACTTCTCCATGAATCATAAACCGTTCAATTTCTAAAGATGACCGGAGCATTTCTTGTAAAAGGCCGCCGAGCATTTGATTGACACTTGAATCGCCATCTGCAAATTGGACCATTAACCCGGGTAGACGATTAATCTGCCTTGCGAGCGTGCGTAATCTTGCACTACTAACTTTGACATTGGCAAGTTGCGAGGGATTATCACGGATGGAAAGTTGGGTTAAATTTTCATACATCACATCTAATTGATCCGCCCATTGATTGAGGTTTGCTTGTGCATTTGGAAAATACGTTTCAATTTCCCAATCACGATACAAATCATTGCTGCCAGCGGTATAACGTTTGATTTCAAGCGCAAGCGATTGAATTTGTTGCATCACGGTTTGCAACGTTTCAATCGCAAATCGATAGGCGTAGTTGACCGCTTCAAAAGCAATCGTATTCACACCTTCATCGAGATAAATCCAATATGGTTCACCACCAGGTTGGGTTAAAGTTCGGTTACGGAATTGGGTTGTATATGGAAACGCCATCGCTTGAAATTCTTGAAATGGAATATGGCCATTGATGTAAATGCTGCGCATGGTGACCATATCATTTTGTAAATATTGGCGATATCGGAATGACAAGGCATAATATCCAGCCGTCTCGATGTCTACGTCGTACTGAATGGTTTGTCCGCCACGTTCCCAACTATCACCGTAAATGGTGTTTAATCTTAAAAATTGGGTGTCGTAAAACATGGCACTGGCATCTTGTTCAGTTCGCAAACGAATCGAAGCATCACTGCGACTGGTCATTGACCGACTAGAAATCATTTTTAAGGTGTCAACGATGGGACCATTTGGTTGTGCAAGCTTATACATTTCATAGTCATCTAAAGGCGTATTGACCACCACTTGAATCAATCCAATCAGAACCTTTGCATTGACATAACTGATGACGATCTCATCGCCATATTCAACAAAGAATTGATATGGATAAGCATGCAACGCCTTCATATCACGGAGAGCGTGGTTTGCCCATTGTGATTGTTTTATTGATTGAGGTTGCATTTCATTTTCATAACGATCAAGCGGAAAGGTGTCATCCATGAACGTCCATGATGACGGTAAGATCAAGGTTTGACTTTCGTAAAATTGATATGCACCATTAATCATGATTGAAAATTTAGTATCTTCAGTCCCTTGATCGAGGATGAAATAATCAAGCGCAAAAGATACGAGACCACTTTCATTGCCATCATACGTAAAGGTCATCGATTCAGTTTGGTCGAGTAAGAATACGTCGTTGGGAAATGCATAATCCGAAACCACCAAACCATAATCTTCATCGTTTGCATCAATCGCTTGACCTTCTATATCTTGTCCATCATAAGCAGTTTCATATCCAGTCATCGGCACACCAGCTTCTTTGTAAAACGATTGTTTAGCCGTATACGTTGGGATGCCATACACCTCGTCTTGATAACCATAATTAAAATCGGGTTGAATCAATGAAGATGTATCAAAGGATTGATTAAGTGGCGCAGGTGTTTGATCAATCAAAAAAACCAAACCAGTGACGCCCAGAACAAAAACAATCAGCCAGATGCTGGATTGTTTGATGTTGAGGTTTGAAAGTCTCAGTTTGATTTTTTTCATGAATCTTTTCTTAAGGAAGACCTAGATTAACTAGGTCTTCCTTGATGACAATTACGTCGTACCGATCGTGGTCAATTGATCACCGACCAAGGTGTTAATTTGTTCTTCCCATGCTGCGGCATAGGTTGGAACCGCAGTTGGCCCAGCGGCAACAAGATTATCAAAGTTGAAAGGATTTTCTGGATCATAGACCCATGCCCAGAAATCTTTATAACCAGGTAACCATTTGTCTAAATCTGGTTTTGAGAATTCGATGCGATCAAAAATTTCACTGATGCCTTCAATCCCATCGACTAAACCTTCGACTCTGGTCCAGATTTCTGGATAGTCAGCAACCGGAAAGCGATCTAAGAAATCAGGAGTTAAACCTTCCGCAAGCGCGTCTTCGCGGTCTTCTTCCATCAAGGATAAACGAGCATCCCATCCGTCACGGCCAAAGGTCATCCACTTTGCCAATAAATAGGCTTCTTCTGGATGTTCGGTTTGTGAGGAGATAGCTTGGAAATCTAAAATTGTTGGCGGATAGAGTCCTGCACTTCCTTGAGGATATGGCCAAAAACCCAATTCAAAATCGCGTTCATCGATGGCATCCTTAATGACCCAAAATTGCCATGACCCTTCAATATCCATGGCAGCATATCCGGTTTGAATCATGTAGGTTCTTAATTCGTCATTGTCTTCGGCGTCATAATCTTCAGGGGTAAACCGAGTGGTGGTGCCATCGGTTAATTGGTGGAGTTCAACTTTCGCTTGCATCGCTTCTACCCAACTATCCGAGGTGTAATTAAATTGTGTCCCGTCCCATGTGTCATATTGGGTATTTTCATCGTCCATGGTTGGCCACACTTGTTGAAAGTCTGGAGAACCATACCACGTATCCATACCAACGACGAGGTTTTCGGTGTTCACTAAATCAAAATTTTTAATCGCTTTTGCAATATTCACAAATTCTTCGTACGTCCAATCCTTGACTGGATAACCATCATTATCAATGCGGTATTCACCTTCAACGGTTTGAAGATTTGCCCGTTCAAAGATATTTAAATTGATCAAAACACCTTTTAAAAATTGAAAGGATGGAACCGCAAAACGGCGGTTGTTATAAACACCCGCAAGGGCAATATTGTCATAGACAAGTGCTGCATCTTCGTCAGCATCCCAATATTGCGCAACATCTAAGGTTAACCCCGCGTTGATCACGGTCGGAACATTATCGGTAGCAAAAACATCAGGCAATAAACCAGCTTGAGCAGCCGTCACAAGATTACCTGTAAATGCCGCACCACTGCCGGTGATATCTTGTCTTAATTCAACGGTAATATTAGGATACTTCGCTTCGAATAAATCAATCATACGTTGATTTAATTCTTGATTACCCCAGTCTGCATAAGAAAGGGTAATCGATTGAACATCTTGGCTCGAGTCGGAACCACTATTCGTTGGTCCACAGCCTGCAAGCACAAACAAAGCAACAACGGAAAGTTTAACGTATGGTTTCACGGATGGAACCCTCCTTTAACTATTGTAGTTGCGATAAACAAGCACTTGCGAAAGTAAGAAGGTTCCTGGTAATGACACTAAATCACCACCGAGGGTTCCAAAGTCTAATTCAAGTTTGACATTACTGATTGGATTCGTCACTTCAAATGCAACCGTAAACACATATTCGGTTTCAGCAGTGACACGGAAATCAACAAAACTATCAGGGAGAATGGAAGCATAACCTGCATCTGGAAGAATGATATTAAATCTTAAATCACGTGTCACGGAACTGGTTAACATGATTTTGACTTCGTAATTCCCTTTGGCAAGGGTTGGGAATAAATAGAAGTAATGAGGTTGATAAGCTAGGCCACCAAGTGCTGGAATTACGAAACTTGCACCACCGTCTTCACCGCGACTCATGGTTCCGCCATTTTCCGTAAAGAATTCATGACCACCAACCACACCATTCATGTCACCATTGATGACATTTGGTAAGACAACATCGCCTTCTTTTAAAACAACATTATCAAGGGCAACGAATGCTTCACCAGATTCAAAGTTTGTAAATTGAGTACCAAATTCAAAGGATAATTTTTCAAAGCCATTTAACGTTGCTCCAACCGTACTGACTGGAATCGTGATGGTTTGTTTCGATGTTGTCACATCATTCGTACGATCTGCTGATGGAACATAATTCGTCCAAATTCCAGGTGCCCCAACGAATGTGGTGACAGATATTGCTTGCGATGCATACATATCAAAACTTAAGGTATAAGATTTTCCAGCGGTGAGATTTAAGCGGCCATTATCGACCGTGTCACCAAAGGCAACATTGTCTTGGATAATTTGAAGTTTCCAATTATCCGCGCTATTTAATCCTACTGCTTTTGTGATGGTTAATTTATATTCACCATCGACAATACCTGATGTCGCTTCAGTTCCATCAAAGTCATTTACAAATTTGCGCCAGCCAGTCATCGTAAAGTCTGAATTTGCTAATAAAGGAGCTTGATCTAAACGTTGCAAACGAATTTGGTCAAGCGTGAGCACGCCATTTGCAAACCCTGTTTGTGAACCGAGTTCCAAGACAACCTTCACGTCAGCGGTTGCTTTGGTTACGGTAAAGACAAAGTCTTGGGTGGATGATGTGGTTGTAATTTCCATACCATTCTTACGACCATATTCATTCCAAGGATCACCATATCCAATGCCAACACTAATGTTTCTTGCAACCGTTGCGGAAGCAGTAATCGAGAAACGATAGGTTTCACCTTCAACTAAATTAACACCATCTTGTAAAAATTGAATCGACCAGACTGCATCACCGCCACCGGTAATATCTAAACTATATGTTCCAGCTTCGGTATCTTGGGTGCGATTCACAACAGGTGCACCACCCCAATCTTGTTGCCAATAACCAAATTCTTCGCCGATTGCTTCATCAAACGATCCATTCACAATCAGGTTTTCATCACGGAAAACTAAATCAACCACGTTAACCGTAGTTTCATCGGTTGCTTCGTTACCTGCTGCGTCTTCAACTGTGTAGGTCACGGTAAATTCGCCAGGTTCAGTTGTATCCACTTCATCGACGACGGCATCTTGGCTATCAAGAATTTCAACAAGAATGGCATCCGTTAAATCGCCATCCACTGCATCCGCTGCGGTGACTCCCACTAAAGGATCATAGGTACTACCAACGAGTAAACTCACTGCAGATTGAACGCCATTGAGAATAGGAGCGGTCACATCTGGACCAGCGGTTGATTCTTCAATCGTCATATCATCAAACCAGACGGTTGCGTTGACTTGTTGACCACTCACTTTTCCTAATTCAAATAAAATACCACCACGTGGATTATCTAAACGATGGGTAAAGAAATATGAATAAGTGGCCCAATCCGTTGTAATCGTTCTGATTTCAGGTTGGTTTGGTTTAAAGTCAACAAACCAAGGGGCAGATGATAATAATTCACCGACGTTTAAGTTGATCGGTTTGGATACGCTTGCCTTGGCCCGGAAACTAACTTCGTAGGTTGTATCTAATTCAAAGGGAACATTCATTTGACCAAAGCGTGGGGTGTAAGCATTTGCACCGGCCACCACTTCTGCCTTTAAGGCACCATTATCTGTAGAAAGCGTCATCGAAGAACCATCTGCGTTGAATACAACGGAAGGATCATCCCAACCCGCGGTTCCTAACGAAAAATCTGGATTCACGAGCATGCCCGTTGAATCTGGTTGGGCAACGGTCACGTTTCTAAATTTGGTTGCAACAATCGTTCCGACTTCCACACGATAACGAACGGTATGGGTTCCGGTTTGGGTCGTATCTAATTCACCATTCGATGTGTTGATCGCATCAGATGTTGAGGTTATCGTCAGGCTGCTTGTATAAGACACCGTGTCATTTCCAATTGCCGTTACGCCAGTAAAAAAGTTAAAGTCAGCATCAAATGCGACTTCAACATCAGTTGCTCCGCCAATTGTAATCGAGGTTAAGGTAACGGCACTACTCGAAGAGGCTGGACCACATGCCGCCAATACAAGAGCTGCGAGGGTGATGCCTAGACTTTTAAGATTCTTATTCATGTAAATTTCCTTTCTTAATTGAAATTTATTTTAACTTCCTGTCTTTGAAACGGCATTTTTATGGATGCTTATTGTCCTCCTTTTAACAAAACATGAATGACTTCAAACTTCCGAGAACGTATGCCTTCAGCAAGCAAACCATCCACCACGGATTGTTGAACAAGTGTTGGTTTACCATTTGCTTTTTCATAAAGTTCATAACGAACGACCTCATAAGAAAATTGATTTGGTTTCGTTTTACCTTGTAATTCCAAGACAACCTTCACATTACTAAACAGGGTCGTTTCAATTTTTCCATCCTTAAAGAAAGATAATGGAACGAGTGGAGAAATTTTAAATTGTAACTGCTGTTTGTTTAATGTAAACAATTGCTTTCCAAAGAGTAATCGTTTCCAAACCGAGAGAACTTCTGCGGTTGAACCAGATAATCTTGCAAAAAAACCTTGACCATGTTTACTGACATCTGGGTTATTACTTGTGGCGATAAAAGAGGAGTTTTCTAATGGTGAACGACCATAAACAAGCGGATCCATAAAGCAAGTGAATCCATCTTTCATCGCTTCAAAAAATGCATCATATGCTTCCGCTTTTAATAATCCTAAGATGTATTTATAAGTCATGTGTAAAAAGGCAGATTCTCGTTCTAACCAACCTGGCGTAAAGGCGCGAATGCGACCAATTTCCATCGATTGATCAATCAATGGCACACTGGTTTTATAGATCTTTAATGGCCGATCATAAAGTGGCGTTTTTTGAATCTCAGCATAGAGCGTTTTTGCTTGGTTTGCGGTTGCAAATCCATTCGAGAGTAATCGTGCGGGTGCTTCTAAAAAGTGAGGAAGGTTATGACGCTTAAACGCTTTCACGTTAACAAATTGCCGATCACCTTCTGGGGATTTTGAAAGGACATCATAACTGGTGACTTCATAAGAAAAGTAAGTATATGGAATCGGGTGAATGACCAGTAATCTTTCAATGGATTTAGCAAGTGTATCGTCTAATTTCTTTAATAAGGTGGTTGCCATCGACGCGGTTAATTTGACCAATTCGATTGGTTTTTTAATTGCAGCACGGTAGGCTTCTAAAGCGTTCATTCTTTCTTGCCAACGGGTAAATAGAGAACCTTCCTTGATGTTGATTAAGCTTTGAATAAAGACGATGAGTGGTTCAATGACCTCGGTGTCTTCGATTGGTAAAGTTAAAGCAAAGCGAATGAGGCGCTTTAATTCAAGCATTTCGGAAACACCAGATCCAAATAATCCAGGGATGCCATTCATCGCATCGTTCCATCCTGGACGATCTGCTTCATACATCAATCCAAGTTCTTCAGGATCTAATTGAGCAAATTTATTCGAAATTAATGTGATAAGTTTTGCGAGCAATGAGGTCTTGACATCTTGACCTTTTTTATCCTTTAACCAACCTCTTGGTGGGAGTTGATGATCGTGATGAACCGCATGATACTGCCGAACTTTATTATCTTTTAACACATATTTTTCTTCACGTTTTAACACACTTGCCGGAGAAACAAAATAGGGATGTTTTTCCTGTAAGAGTTTTTTGACTTGATCAGGAAATACATCGAGATAACTTTCAATTAAATCAAGGAAATACGTAAAGTGGTCTCCCCAATAACCTTCTCCATAAGTTGCCTTAAATTGATAATGGGATTTCGCTAAAACTTGTTGAACCGTTGCCATCACTGGTAATTTTAATTGTCCAGCAAGATTGGCAATTTGCCCTGGTGTAAACTCACCTTTTAATAACGATGCAAAGGCTTCGGGGTAGTCTTTGATGGAACCACCAAATGTAAATTGAATACCTTCGATACTTAATGGGTTGTAACCATCCGCTTGAATAAAGGAAGTAAATTGAGCAATCGTGGTTCGACCACTTTCTGGGTGAAAATAAATATCATTTCTGCGATTTTGTAAGACATCTCGAAACGCGCCATTACCTTGCGATAAGTAACTTGGTTCTAGCGAAAAGAAATTATAGTCACGTTCTAAATCACCATGCTTACGAGAGTAAATATGATAGGCAACCGGTCCATCCATCGTTTGAAAACTTAATGGGTAACCACCTCTTAAAATATTATCGAGATAGCATTGTTGTAAATACGCATCAAACATCGGCAGGGCGGTGTTGGTTTTTATTTCTTGTGTGAGTTGATCAATGACTTGTTGATTTTCTTCAAATTTTTTTGATAAAACTTGTAAACTCATGCCTTGAATTAATTCCGTCAATTTGCTTCGTTGCTGACTATAACCAAAGATGCCATAAAACGTTTCTTGGTTTTTTAACGTGAGCGATGCAACCACAAAACCAGATGGGACTTGGTTAACAGGTGCTTGAATTTGTTTCGCCATGTCGTCGTAATTGAATTTGAGTAATTGATAAGGCGTATTAAAAGCGCTGTCTTGAGCAAAAACAGCTTTATAATCATAGATATATCGGAATTGATTTAATCCAAAATAACTATAAAAATTTCCATCTTCTACAGCTTTAACTTCACTGGAATCCGCAGTGGACGCTCTTAGTTTAAAGAAGACGTGGTTTTTTCCTTCAGCAACTTCCATCCAACTTTGTAACAAATTACTAATTGCTTTATAACCACCATAATCAACACCAGCGGGAAGGATTTGACTAATACCATCGACCACGACAAGATCTTTTGGTTTTCCGTCTAAGTTGATCAGTTCAACTTTTCGCATTAAAGCTGAAAGCGGCATATTGGGTAAGGTTGCATACGTAACCCTCACTTTAATTTGCCAAGCCTGAATCACTTCTTCTAAAATAATTTGATGAGCATCAACCGTTAAGGTTTGTGCAAGATTTTTTTCTTGAAAACATTCATAGACTTCTTGTTTCCATTTTATAAACGTTCGGAAACCATTTTGATGCACATATGCATAAGCTAAATTCGCAGGGTAAAATTCAGTGATGGCACCGTTTTTATCTCGGACACCAAAACTGGTGATGGCTTGACCACGATTGACGTAAAACACCCACATTGGTAGACCTTCTCTACCAGCAATTCCAGGTAAAAAACCTGCAAATGGTTTTTGTTTTTGAAAGCCTTCACTTACAAACGTTTTCATACTGTCATTCCTTATGAATCCGATTAATTAGGAAATCGGTTTCTTATATCATAATATAACTTGTATGCGCTTACAATAGAATTGAATAAACTGTTATAGAAACCTAAAAAATCAATGGAAAAGATTGCTCTTTAATGATTTTTTTGATAATCTTGAGTGGCAATCTTGGGGCTGTAGCTCATTTGGGAGAGCGCGTCGTTCGCAACGACGAGGTAGCGAGTTCGATCCTCGTCAGCTCCACCAACATTTAATCAAACTTCCTACTTAAAGGAAGTTTTTTTATTTGATGATGTCGACATGAACCACTTCCATTGCTTGCAAGGCGCGTTCATGACTAGCTGGGGTAACCCCTGCGCAACAATGTGCTGAAACCGATAACGAAACATTTGGTAAAGCTGCTTTAATCATCATCACATTTGAAATGACACATATATCGGTGCAAATACCAATGACTTCAATGGATTGAATCGGATCATTGCGATGCCGTTCTTTTAAGTAGCTAACGAGTCTTTCCGAACCAAAGGTTGGTTTTTCAAAGACCATTCTCCCCCTCGTCAATGGGATGATTTCTTTTGCAAATAACCAACCCGTTGTGTTTTTAACACAATGTAAGACGGGTAATTTTTTACCTTCAATCGTGGATAGGTAATCAAAATCATGCGTATCTTGTGTAAAAATAACTTCTCCAGTAAATTTTTTAATTTTATCAACCACGTTTGGTATGATTGCAACTGCTTCTTTGGTACCCAAAACACCATCAACAAAGTCTTTTTGTACATCCACGACAATTAAATATTGATTGGTCTTCATAGCTTCATTTTACCACTACAAATTCTTGATTACCTACTTAGTTGTGTATAGGTTAAAATAATTTACATTAAGAGGTAATTTATGGCACGTTTACCACTCCACGACGAACATGTTAATTTAGGCGCAAAAATTGTATTTTATGGCGGTTTTACCATGCCACAAGAATACAAGGGTTTAGTGGCAGAACATCGCGCAGTTCGCCAATCTGCAGGGTTATTTGATGTTTCCCATATGGGAAGAATCTATGTAAAAGGTAAAGATGCAATCCCTTTTGTTGAATCTTTGGTTACCAATCAAATTGCCGGCCAACCGGAAAACAAGGCAATTTATGCATTGATGTGTAATGAAAAAGGCTACCCAATTGATGATTTGATTGCCTATGTGTTGAATGCCAAAAAAATCCTGCTTGTTGTCAATGCCATCAATAGCCAAATCGATCTCGAATGGATGCAATCCAAAATTGGTAAGTTCGATGTCACGCTAGAAGTGGTGACAAGTACCTTACTTCAACTTGCATTACAAGGACCGCTTGCAGAAGTTGCGTTACAAACCCACATCACAAAAATGGTGGAATTAAGTGAACTCAAGTTCATGACCTATCTTGTCACCAAACATAAAGGTGAAGAATTATTAATTTCTCGTTCTGGTTACACCGGGGGCGATGGATTTGAAATTTATGCAAACTTAAAAACCATTCAAGCTTTATGGAAAGCACTGGTTGGAGATCCACGTGTTTCTCCTTGTGGTTTGGGTGCCCGCGATACCTTAAGGTTTGAAGCGGCATTGCCTTTATATACGCATGAAATTTCAGAGCACATTACCCCAGTTGAAGCGGGATTACAATTTGCGATCAAACTGAACAAAAATTTTGTTGGTAAAGACATCCTTGCAGAACAAATCCAAAAAGGGGTTAAACAAAAACTTGTCGGGATTGAATTGGTTGGTCGTGGGGTCGCTCGTGCGGAATATCCAGTGCTTGTGAATCAAAAACAAGTTGGTGTCATTACCACGGGTTATATCTTACCGGATTCAACCAAAGCCCTTGCCATGGCAATCTTAGAAACACCTTATACAAAGGTTGGAACGAAAGTAACGGTGATGATGAGAACCACACCAATTGAAGCAGTTGTCCGTGATATGATATTTATGCAAAAAACGTATAAAAGGTAGGATCAACATATGAATGAAAAAAAGTACTCTGCGTCGCACGAATGGGTTATTTTAGACGGTAACATTGCCAAAATCGGTATCACCGATTTTGCTCAAGGTAGTTTAGGAACCATCGTCTTTGTGGATTTACCTGCCAAGGGAAAAACCTTCAAAGAAAATGATGTGTTTGGCGTCGTCGAATCGGTCAAAGCCGCCTCAGATTTATACATCCCGTTGTCCGGAGAAATTATCGAAAGTAATCAAGCCCTTGTTAATAATCCCGACCTCATTAATCAGAATGCAGAAGAAACGTGGATCATTAAATTAAAAATTTCCAATCCTAAAGAATTCAAATCACTCTTATCTAAAACGGATTACGACGCCTTACCCAAGTAAGCAGAGAGGAATGTTTAAAGATGTTTAAATATCTTCCTTTAACCGAATCCAATCAAAAAGAAATGCTGGATGTCATCCGCGTCAAACGGATCGATGATTTATTGGGTGATGTTCCTACTTCCATTCGTTTAACAAAACCTTACAACTTATTGCCGCGTTTATCCGAAAGCCAATTAAGAAAATACTTAAAGGCAAATCAAGGTACGGTTCTTCAATCCTTTCGAGGATTTGGTTCTTATGAACATGAAAGACCGGCAATCATTGATGCGATTAGTTCGAGACAAGAATTTCTAACATCTTATACCCCTTATCAACCCGAAGTTGCCCAAGGCACTTTACAATACATTTTTGAATGGCAATCAATGATTACACAACTGACCGGCATGGATGTATCAAACGCCTCAATGTATGATGGTCCAACTGCATTATCCGAAGCGATGATGATGGCAGTTTCTACAACAGGCATCAAAAGAATCATCATCGCCTCAGCTTTATTGCCGCACGTTGAAGAGGTGATGAAAACCTACGCGAGACACCGCGATGTCACCTTAGACATCTTGCAACCTAAGCTTGGTCTGATTGATAACGTGTCATTAGAAAAAGCGATGGAAAAACCTTTTGCAGGCGTGATCTTTTCCTATCCAAACCGATTTGGATTGATCGAGTACTTTAATACGTTTGTATCTGCGATTAAAAGTAAAAAAGCATTGGTGATTTCCTATAACGATCCTTTTGCTTTATCGCGTTTAAAATCTCCTAGAGAATTAGGCGCAGATATTGCCTGTGGGGAAGCGCAATCGTTGGGACTTAATCCAAACTTTGGTGGACCATACTTAGGTTACCTCACTACCTTAAATGAATGGGTGAGAAAAATGCCTGGACGTATTTGTGGCTATACAAAAGATAGCCGCGGGCAGCGTGGTTTTGTCCTAACATTACAAACGCGTGAACAACATATACGACGAGAAAAAGCGAACTCAAACATTTGTTCAAACCAATCCCTTTTAGCGCTTCAAGCAACGGTTTATATGAGTGCGCTAGGTAAACAAGGCATGG
>CAMBSI010000011.1 GCA_945870555.1 Staphylococcus epidermidis
AGACGACGATCACAAATCCTTGGCCCCACCCAATATCGATGATGCCGTAGTTATTTTGACGAACTGCACGTAAGAAATAAAATGAAAAGTGAAGCCAAACCGCAACGATCGTGATGCCAAAGCCTGTGATCAATAAGTTTGCTAACATATTAAAATACTCCCAAGATCAAGACAACAAGAGCGGAAGTCACCGCAGTGGCCGTTGTACCCCAAATTAAATCAATCACGGTAATCGTCACTGGCCAAGCTTTCAAGGTTGCAAAATTTGTTAAATCGTATGTCGCGTATGTTACCAATCCGAACATCGCTCCGCTAAATAATGCTTGAAGTGGATCATTTGATTGAGGTCCGACCACAAAGAAAACTAACCCAATGATAAAGATGAGATAAAACAAACCCGCTCCAACCATGTTGACTTTATCACTCATTAAATGACCAATATATTTTCGATAGAGTTTAGGGGCAACTTTTACCAACCAAACCAAATCGACCAACGTAAAGATCACAAGCGTGATGATAAATTGCGTTAAAAAATTCATAAATTACCTCTTGTGATTATTATAGACATGCAACTGACTTTTTAAACGAAGTAAACAACACCAATCGCCAGAAATTATTTCTTTTTCTTAATCACGTTGCCTTCGTCATTATTATTGTTTTTCTTTGGGGTAATCGCTAACAAGGTTTGAATCATGTCAAATAATTGATCGACTTCCGCATCTGTCATCGGAGCAGGAATAAAGCGATACCGTTTGCCAAAAAATTTCTTGAGTGGAAAATCTTTCTTCTTATGACCCAACTTCCGGTTAAAAACTTCTTTTCGAACCAGGCCGAATTCTTGAAGTTTGCTTGAAACAAATTCTCTTTTCTTTTCACTTAGAAAAGATCCAAGAACCATTAATGGAGGTAAATTTGCGTTCGTGTCTTGTAGGTTTTTTTTCTTCATATGTCTATTTTATCAAGATTTTTTGAAAAATTTGATTAATTTTTTTTGTGAGACAAAAACCATCGCCGCCATCACCAAAACAAGGCCAAGTAAAGCGGTGTTGGCAAGCCCGACAATACCGTAGTTTGGGTAATCGACCGTGTGCCGTAAGTAAATTCCAAATAAAGCCCATACGATCACCGCACCAAAATAAACATCTTTTTGCCGAATTAAGGTAACCAATCCAATCAAGATGGTGACAACAAGGATAATCGTCGCCATGATTTGTTGACTCACCTCGCCACCATTCCAAATCCAGTAAAAACGATTTGAATCTGCAACGATCATCGTCGTGGCGTTTGCAACGGTCGCCACAGTAATCCAACCAAAATAGATTCGAAAGGGAATGGTGGTGATGGATCGATCACCTTTGAACGAAAGGTTAATAAAAATTAACGATCCCAATAAGAGCACCATCATCAAGAAAGATAAATAAAATTGTAAATAATGCCATGCAAGAATCCAAAGGGCGTTTGCGATACTTGAGATGGCAAAGGCAATATCGATTTGAAACAAATGACGATTCTTCGGATGATCCGCAACATCACGGATGTTTTGAAAACGCCAGCCCACATACATCCCTAACAAGACATAAATGACTGCCCAAATTGAAAACGTTAATCCAGTGGGGGCAAAATAATTCGCATAGGTATCTGAAATTTCTCCAGTACCCAAACCGTTAATCGGTAATAGATTGGCGAGGCCATTTAGGGTTAAGGCAATCAAAAACATGACGCCAGAAAATATATTGATGACTTGAGCAAATTTTGGAGAATATGGATTCATGATGACTGTCTCCGTTTTTCCAACCAATCTTTGACTTGGCGGATTTCGTGTGGGAAACCTAAACCCTCAAACTTTAAAACAAGCGGAATCCCATACGTTAATTGTATCTTATCACCAGCAGCACCAAAATTTTTACCCCAATTACGGTTTGCACTGACCGCCACACCCATCACTTTTTTTGCGTGTTCTAAAAGAAAGGTATTCGTAAACGATGGAATCTCACCAAAGTTGACGGATCGCGTGATTAAAAAAATCTCATGATCTGGATGTGCTTGATACGTTTGAACATCGAAAACAGGATAACCTAATTTTTCCGCAAATTTTTTACCTAATCCAGTCATCGAGTCTACAACGATGACGATCATGATTATTTTTTTCCGAAGTGTTTAACTAAAAAGTTAACAACTGGTTGTGGTTCAAAACCACGAATGACATCATTTTCAAAAATGATCGCAGGTGTCGCCATGATGCGATGTTGATCGACCAGTGCTTTAAACTCATCTTTTTGGTTAATTTGATGAACTTCTCTTAATTGGTCTTTATATTGATCGCGTAATGCCATTTTAAGAAACATTTTCAAATTTTGGCAATTCGGGCAGTTATCTTTGGTTAAAATAATCGCTTGTTTCATGGGCATACCTACTTATTAATTTTTCGATTTTTGAAAGAAAAATCATCATCATCAAGGGCGACGGATTTCATTTTTTGATATCCATTGCCTTTCATGGAGAAATAATCCATGGTTTTCGTTTCCGTATTAAGACCGTTAAGAATGACTGGATTAACTTCTTCATATTCAAATTGTGGTTCAAAACCTAAATTCATTAATGCTTTGTTGCAGTTATAACGAACAAAGACTTTGACATCATGGGTTAAATCAACTGGATCATACACGGTTTCAGAAAGCTCTTCTTGTTCTTTATATAATTTTTGTAAGAAATCTTGCATCCAGATGGTGAGTTCTGCTTGTTTTGCTTTTGGCAGTTTGCCAAAGATTTCTTGTGATATCTTTCCAATATATAGACCGTGTATGGCTTCATCGCGAAGAATTAAGTTGATGATTTCTCCCGCTTGCATGAGCTTGCCTTGGCCATAGAAATAAAGTGGGTAATAAAACCCTGAGTAAAATAACCAGGTTTCCAAGAATACAGAAGCGACCATCGCTTTCCATTGGGCAACTTGAAAGTCTTCTTCACTGAAGGTGATCTTTGCTGGGGTGTACTTCTTCAAATAATTCATTTGATCTAAAACTTCATAATGGCCAACAATTAAGTTCATGATGTTTTGAAGGTTTTTGTTTTTCTTTCCCCATTCAAAAAGCTCATCAATTTCATTGGTGGACAAAAATGTCATAAAAATATTTGAATAGGATTTTGCATGAACGGCATTTTCCATAGCCGCCATCCAGTTAATCACCGCTTTACGTTGATGCATGGCATCTGGCATCGATCGCGAAACAACTGGCATCCCGATATCACCTTGATACGTATCTAAAAAGGTAAGAATCAATAGATTGAGTGAATAGGCGTGTTTGACTTGGTCATTCAAAATTTTCCACGTTAACAAATCCGATTGGAGCGACACATCTTCTGGTCGCCAAAATTGGGAAAGATTTTGTTCATAAAATTGTTGGGTAAAGGTGTCATCTGACCCGTTCCAATTTGCACCGGAAAATTGTTCTTTTGGTGTAAAAATAAGGGGTTTAAAAACGTCGGATGGATGTTTGCTCATATTGATCTCCTTATGAGTTTAGACGACGCAGGATTCGCACTCGTCGATTTTAAGTTTTTGCGTACGCGTATAGTATAACGTTTTGATGCCTTGATAGTGGGCATATAAGTAATAGCGAATTAATTCCTTGGTGGTCACTTCGGAGGTAATCCCTAATTCAAATGAGATACCTTGATCGACATGCTTTTGCGCGGTTGCAATCACATCGATGACTTTATAGTTATCAATCCGATATGCACTTTCATACATAAAGGCAGCGGTATCTAAAGAAGGCATTGGGAAATAGGTCTTTGAATTGCCATAGGTTCGTTCTTCAATCAGTTGCTTGATCGGCGTTAACGAAGGCGTCGCGGACATGACATATGCAATCGAGCCATTTGGGGCAACTGCAAGGCGATGAGAGTTATAAAGCCCGTAGGTCATGACATCCTTTTTCAATTTCTTCCAGTCTGCATCAGTTGGTAAGGCGATATCCTTAAAGAGTTCCTGAACCTTTTCCGATTTTGGTAGCACTTGACCACGACCATCAAAATAAGTTCCATCAGCATATTTACTGGTTTCAAATTGATAAAACTTTTGTTTGGTTGCTTTTGCTTTTTCCATCGAATGAACGAGTGAATAATAGTTAACCGCAGAGAAAAATACATCGATCAAGTCAATATCTTCTTCCGAACCAAATAAGATATAGTTTTCCGCGATATAACCATGGTGTCCCATGATACCGAAACCGACAGACCGATTGAGACGGTTCGCTTTTGCAACCGCAGGAACATAAGAAATATTGGTTCGCGTTGAAACCGAGTTCATCACATCCATTGCCGCATAAACGGTTTCTTTAATCGTGTTATGTTTGATCATGTTTCCCATGTGACCACTTGCGAGGTTGCACGAGATATCCATGCCGATTTGGTCTTCTTCTTTTTTATCATAATCAGCATAGTGAGAGGTAATCGTTGGTTGTAAAATTTCTGTGCATAAGTTAGAGAATTTAACCGGAAGTTTGAGTGGATTCACCTTATTCACGTTATCGACAAACATGATATAGGGATATCCGGATTCACCTTGTAAAGATGCAATCATATCCAATAATCGTCTTGGACTAACCTTACGTTTTCTAACATCTGGGTTTTCCACGAGTTTGTCATACCAATATTCCATGTTCGTGGAGACATCGGCAAAATCTATGCCGTAGGCTTTATAAACGGTATGCGGATAAAAAACATACATGTCTTTATTTTCTTTGGCAAGTTCAATCATTTTATTTGGAATCACCACACCCATGGATAACGTCTTGACGCGCACGTCATCGTCGGCGTTTAATTTCTTCGTGTTTAAAAAATCTTCAATGTCGGCATGGAATACATTTAAATAAACCGCACCTGCGCCAGCACGTTGACCCATTTGATCGGCATAGCGGAAGTTATTGTCTAATAACTTGGCAACACCCACAACACCCTTTGATACATTCGCCACATCTTTAATCGCTTCACCTTTGGCTCTTAAATTGGTTAAGTTTATGGAGACCCCACCACCAATTTTAGAAAGTTGCATCGAGAATTCAGAAATTCTAGCAATATCATTTAAGGAATCACCGGCTTCTAATAAGAAACAAGAGACAAATTCCCCACGTTTTTTCTTACCCGTATTGAGGAGGGTAGGGGTGGCTGGAACAAAGTCTTGGGCGATGAGTCTACGGATCAAGTTCTTGGCCAATTCAAAGTCACCATCGGCATGGTACAGGGCGTTCACGGACAGACGGTCTTCATAGCGTTCTAAGAAGACTTTTTTATCCCGGCTTTTTAATGCGTAATCGTTATAAAACTTAAAGGCACCCATATAGCTCGGAAAACGGAACTTCGCCCCATATGCAATATCAAAAACGTCGACGATTTGCTGGTGGGTATACTTCTTGAGGAAGTCTTCTTCGTAATAGTCATTTTCCACAAGGTAGTCTAATTTTTCCTTTAAAGAGTGAAAAAATTGAGTTTTTTTGTTAATTTCATTCAAAAAATAAGACCGAACGGCTTCTTTATCCTTTTGAAGGTCCTTTAATTGACCTTTTTCGTCAATCACCTGGTTATTGAGTAGAACCCATTCAGGAATGTAGTTTTTTTCCATCGACTGTAAGCCTCCAACCCCTTGAACCGATTTAAAAAGTGGGCACATCCCCAACTTGATGGAATAGGTCTAAGGAAAACCATTTTTACCAACTCCACACGTTAAGTCAAACCAAAAGTGAAGGGTCAATTACTAAATCTTTACTATTAGATAGTGAATAACGATTGAAATTTACTCAAAAAAAATTGTAAATTTTTTAAATTTATTCCTTCGGTTTAGTTTGAAAAAACATGAATCTCTTGTAAGATAGTCATAGGAGAAAAAAACATGATGAAATTTACACTCGCGCCGTTGCCTTATGGTTATGACTTTCTTGAACCGATGATTGATGCAAAAACCATGGAGATTCATTACAGCAAACATCACCAAGCTTATGTAAACAATCTGAATGCAGCTTTGGAAAAGTATCCTGCATTACCAGATCAATCCATTGAACAATTATTGATCAACCTTGAAAAATTACCAGCAGACATTCAAGCTGCAGTTCGTAACAACGGCGGTGGTCATTTTAATCACACGATGTTTTGGTCGTTACTCATTTCAGAAAAAAAATATGTTGCGCCTTCTGCAAAATTGTTAGAAAAAATCAATCGTGATTTTGGAACCATGGATGCGATGAAGGAACAATTTGCAAATGCTGCTAAAACAAGATTTGGATCTGGATGGGCTTGGCTGATTGTAGATGCATCAGGAAAATTAAAAGTGACATCGACACCAAATCAAGATGTTCCATTCAAAGAAGGTAAACCAGTTTTAGGACTTGATGTTTGGGAACATGCATATTATTTAAATTATCAAAATCGTCGACCAGACTACATTACCAATTTTTTCAAAATCATCAATTGGGCAAAAGTTGAAGCCAATCTTCGTTAAAAATTACGATTGAAAAACGCAAGTTTATCTTGTATTAATTCCTTGTCGTGATACCATTACTCGACAAGGAGGAATCTATCACATGGCAATGAATAAACCAGCAATGAAGAAAGCTGCTCCAGCAAAGAAAGCAGCTCCAGCAAAGAAACGTTAATCCTAAACGGATTTAATGATAAAGACCATTTGTGCAAACAAATGGTTTTTCTTTTGTATAATGAAAGATATGTACGAATCACCAATTTTTAAAATCATTGAAAAAACAAATCAATTTGAACTTCGTTTGTATGAGGAATTTCATACGATCGCCGTTCACGAGCCTTCTTTACAAGGTTATTCTGGATTTGGTTATTTATTTAATTACATTTCTGGCAATAACAATAGTGGCAAGAAAATGAAAATGACCGTCCCTGTGATTAATGATTTAGATCAATCCGAACAAAGTATGGAATTTGTGATTCCAAAAATTCATCATGAAGATATTCCCCAACCAATGGAACGCCAAATGAAAGTGAAAGATTATCCACAGCAATATGTGTTGGTCTATACTTTTTCTGGTTTCGTCCCAAAAGAAAAAATGGAAACGATTCTTGAAAAAATGGATACCTTTTTATTAGGCCATCAAATGGAAAAAATTGGCGCACCCAAGATTGCAAGATATAACGGTCCTTACACGCTGCCTTTTTTAAGACATAACGAAATTTGGCTTACTGTGAAGCCAATTGGCAAAGCTGACAAATCCCGTAAAGCGTAAATTGATGATGATGGGGTTGAAAGTGATGCTTCTTCGCCATTTTTAACTCAAATTCAGTTAATGGACATTCCTCAATCGGCGTGATTTTTTTGCAGGTTGTGCATACCATTTGGTGATGGTGATGGGTTTCATCCTTCAATTGATATAACGGGGTCGTTTCTGTATCGAGGCTCATTTTTTCAACAATATTGACGGATAAGAATTGTTCAAGTATGCGATAAATCGTGGAATAAGAAATTTTCTTTCCTTTGGATTGTTTCACCACCAACGAAAATAACTTATCTAATGTGATGGGTTGATGTAATTGAAGTAAATGGTAAACAGCATCTCTTGCGGGTGTATTTTTGAGTTGATGATGGTGAAAAAAATCGCGATGGCAGGATAGATCTTTCTTCATATTTTTCTCCTTAAGTAGAGCGGGGTCATGGTCACGGATAAAAACCAAAGTAATGCATAGGTCATCACCATCACACTTCCAGTAGGTAAATCAAACCAAAGCGATACGGTAAAGCCGAAGATAAAATTAACGATGGCAATCGCGATTCCAATTAAGAATGTTTTTTGAAATCCTTGCTTAAAGTTCATACCAATCAACATCGGAAAAATTAAGAAACTAGAAATCAATAAAGAACCAGTTGCCCTGATGCCAATAATGACAAGCCATGATGTCAAAAGCGACAGGATGATTTGCATCCGTTTGGGTTGAAGGCGATTGACCGTGGCAAAGTCTTGATCAAACGTCATTGTCATCAATGCTTGAAAAAACAAACCAACAAAGGCAAGGACAAGGATGGCAAGGAATATCACAGCAAGAATATCTGCTTGGCGTAGCAACAATAAACTTCCAAATAAAAATTGTTCAATCCGTACATTTTGATTTGGGTTTACCGTGATGATGATGGTTCCCAAAGCAATCGCAGTCGTTGAGATACCAGCAATAATTGCATCACTATAACCTTTATTGGCTTGCACCAAATAATGTATTAATAAAGACGCGATTGTGCTGACCAACAGATTAAATAAAAGTGATTGAGAAAAAAATGCAATCGATATGGCAACCGATAAATAGGCAACATGGGCTAACCCATCACCAATTAATGATAGTTTTCTTAGGACCAAGAAGTGGCCTAATATCGATGCAATGATGGCAACCAATAGACCAACCCAGAATCCTCTGATGATAAAGTCGTATTGAAAATACTCCAAAAATTGATTAATGGTCATGGTGATCGCCCCCATGGGTATGAATAAAGGGAGAGAATTTTTTATTTTCACAAAAGGCGCGATAGCTTCCATCAAACAACAATTTGCGTTCAAGGTAAACCACGCGTTTAATGTGCTTAGAAAAACTTGGAAGATCGTGGGTGATGATCACGTAAGGGACTTTTAAATCTTTGAGGTTTTTTAAGATTTCATAAATTGAATCTCGGCGATTAACATCGAGCGAACTTGTGGGTTCATCAAGAAAAACTATCGTTGGTTTTTGCACCATCATTCTCGCAAACAAGACCATTTGTTTTTGTCCCAATGATAATGAACCAAACAATTGATGTTTTAAATTTTCAATTTGAAATTGTTGAAGGGTTTTGTTGACGTTATCCTGGTCTGACTTTCTAATCCATCTTGGAAAGCTACGGCTGGCAACAATTCCTTGATTGATAACTTCTTTGACCGTGATGGGAAAAAGACGATCTCCTAACGTTAAGACTTGGGGCAAATAACCAATCGATAAATTTGACTTAATGTGTAAATGACCGCTGGTTGGTTTTACCAATCCAAGAATGACTTTTAATAGGGTTGTTTTGCCGGCACCATTTGCACCAATCAAAGCAACGCGATCTTCACCAAACAGATCCAATGAAAAATCCTCTATCACATTGAGGTTTTCAAATGCAACATTTAGGCCGTGAATTTCAATAAGGGGTTCTTTTTTCATGTTAGGATAACGATTCATAGTTCAGCATTAACAATTCTTGATAGCGCATCTCGGCTTCAAATTGAGATAAACTGACGTTCTCAAGGGTGTAGAGTACTTTGGTTTCAATACCGGGATTTGATTCCAACAACGCTTCTACCACTGCAGAATTATCGGTTGATGAAGTAAACAACGTACTGGTTTCTAAACTTGTCATCAGCGCTGTGAAATCGATAATCGATTGAGCGGTTGGTAATACATCAGTTGAAAATCCAGGATAAGGCGTGTTGACGTGCACATCATAGTTGGTTAAATATCCAAATGCATTATGGCCTGCAAAAACCACATCTTGTTCACTGCCTTCTTCAACCAATGATTCATAGAGGTCGATGGTTTCAGTGAATGCTTCTTCGATTAAGATCTCTCTACTTCGTATCAGTGCGGAATCTTCGGGAATTAACGTCACAAGAATGTCTGCTATTGCTCCAAGCATTAATAATCCGTTTGCTGGATCAATCCAATAATGTGGATCAAACTCACCATCTAGATGATCATCTGCAAGTTTTGGACCTGGTTGAAGGTGATCGTGTACCTCACCAACGATTAAATTGACCGTAGATGAAAGATCTATCGCGGTACCTTCTAACGTTTCTTCTAAGGCATGCATCCACATTTCAAAATCTTCACTTGTGTAAAAGATTAGATCTGCATTATTTAACATAAGACGTTGATTGGGTGAAGGTTCAAAGTCGTGTGGATCCGTTCCAACCGGTATCAAAAATTCAACATCGATTAAATCTCCAGCCAATTGATCTGCAAGACTGTATTGAGGAAAAAGTGTTGCAACCACTGACAGCGTCGTTGGTGTGTTGGTTCCGCAAGCAGACAACATGATGGTTGTAAGTACTAATCCCAGAAAATTTTTATGCATACTCTACCTTCTTTCTAAGATTGAGTTTAACATGTGTAAACGCAAATGCAAGTTATTTGCGTTTGTCTAATGGTAAGCTTAATGGAACTCCAAGAATAAAATCAATCGTGTAGACCAACCAACCCAAAAAGATGACACTCAGGAAGATGGTGATTGCAATCAATGAAAAATTCGTAATGCCAATAGTCGCGACATCTAGGAAAAAATATGGATAAATCGTTTCAACATGATTTAGATGAAAACGACCACCTAAAGCAATATAGAAGGATAAATATAAGACATAAAAACCAAGATGGAATAAGTTCATCCCGAGGTAAAAGGATTTTAACTCACCTTTTTTCTCAAAGAAAACATAATCAAGGATGACCATGAGCGGGACCGCATAATGAATAATTAAATCTTTGATGGACCAAATTTCATAATGGACATCGTTTGCGAGGATATATGGAATTAAGACAAAGGAATAAACCAGCAAGGTCAACATTAAATAGACAATTAAGGATTGTTTAAAATACCGCAGTAATCGATTTTGACCTTGATTCAAAACCAGATCTAAAATAAAGAAAACATACATCAATCCGGTTAACACATTCACAAGGGTTGTAAAGTAACTTAATACTTCGCCAATCAGCGGTGTATCCTTCAAGGTTAAATAAAGACCATAAACGGTTAATGAAAAAGTGAAAAGTTTAAAGATGAAAGATAGTGTTTTTTTCAACATAAGCTAGGTCAATCAATGGTTGGTTTCTATTCAGTTCTTAAGGCAATCACTGGATCTTTTCTAGCAGCAATACCGGAAGGAATTAAACCCGCCAATAAGGTTAAGAATGTCGATAAGAGAACCAAACCAACGGCTAGGACTGGTGATAAGGTGGTGAAATTTTCAACTTCAATTAAATCAAGAATAATGATATCGATTGGAATGTTGAGTAACAACGTAATGGCAATACCAAGAACACCAGAAACAAAACCAATGATGATGGTTTCGGCATTGAATATCCGAGCAATATCTTTTTTACGAGCCCCAAGGGAGCGCATGATGCCAATTTCTTTGGTGCGTTCAATCACGGAAACATAGGTAATAATACCGATCATAATCGAAGAAACAAATAAAGAAATCGAAGCAAATGCGGTCAGGACAATCGCGATCGTATTGATTAATTCAGTAATCGTGGAGGTAATATTTTCAGCTAAATCCGTATAGATGATGACCTCTTCAATCGGTTTGCGCGTGTCGTCTTCAAAATAATTGAATTCATCGATATAGGACTTGATGAGATCTTTGTTATCAAAAGAACTTGGATAAACTTGAACACCCACGGGTAAGGTTGAACCGCCCAGGGTCTTCAAAGCTAATTGGTATTCTGCTTCATCTTCAAATTCATTTAACGTTCCGGTCACGAGGTAAGGTTCTAAGCCATCTTCGGTATCATTCCAAACATCATTTTGGGCTTGGACAATGTCAGAGTTGATGGAACCAACAAGATTATTTTCAAATGCATAATTCGTTAACGCTGGGGAATATCCAATACCTGGGGATAATACTTCTGCGCTTGCGGTTGGTTTTACACGTAGCACACCAACGATGTTTAAATCTAATGAAAGTGGATTGTTATACATATCTTGTTCTTGATTGAAAGGAATCGTGTAACGGACTTTTCCATCAAGATCACTGCGGGTATATAAAACATTATTTGGAATCCACTTCATATCAAATGGTGAAGATTCACTGACAATTGAATCAAAAGTTAAACCGTCACCAATATCGATACCATAATCTTCAAATAGACTTTGATCAATGCGGTTACGAATGTCGACCACCATGACCATTTCATTGGTTTGGGTCAAATCAGGAAGTCGTCCAGCTAACACGTCGTATTGGCTTGCGATAAAATCGACATTGTTTGGTAATTCATAGAATGTGCGTGAGAATGAAAACACAGTCCCGCCACCTGAAGAAAGTAATGTATAACCGCCACCTGTTGTTTTTGAAACCAATCGCATTGCCATGGCCCGCGTATAGGTTAAAGCATTGTAATACGAAGTAGGCATGTCTTCTAAATGACTTACAAATGCTTCAGAAATGTTATTCACGTGTTCATCTGGTCGAGAGTTATATTCAGTTACCACTGTGGAAGATGGAAAATCTAAATCACTTGGATTGGCGATATCAGGTGGACCAAACTGCCGAATGGTTGGCGTAATCGTAATCGGAAAACCGGCAAGGGTATCACTTTGTAGGGTTCCAACATAAATGTTCATACCTTCAGAAATCGATAAAACGAGGGCAATACCGATAATGCCAATACTACCAGCAAGTGAGGTGATTAAGGTTCGACCTTTTTTCGTTAACAAGTTATTCGCAGATGTTTTTAATGCGGTTGAAAAAGGCATCGTGGTTCGTTTCGTCATCAGTTTTCCGGATGATTCAGCATCCATCACTTCAGGACGAGAATCATCAACAACGCGACCATCAAGTAATTTGACAATTCGATCGGAATGAAGTGCGGCTAATTCTGCGTTGTGCGTGACCATGATGACAAGACGGCCTTTGGAGATTTTTTTAATTAAATCTAAAATTTGTCCACTGGTTGCAGTATCCAAGGCACCAGTTGGTTCATCCGCTAATAAGATTTTTGGGTTGTTTACCAAAGCTCGAGCAATGGCAACGCGTTGCATTTGTCCGCCAGACAGTTGGTTTGGGCGTTTATAGACATGGTCTTTAAGTCCCACTTCAATCAAAACATCCAAGGCACGTTTGCGTCTTTCTTTTTGACCAATGCCTGATAATCTTAGTGACATTTCTACGTTGTCTAAAACCGAAAGATGTGAAATTAAATTATACGTTTGAAAAACAAACCCAATCGTCGCATTGCGATAACTATCCCATTCGTTTTCTGTAAAGTTTTTGGTCGATTTGCCATCGACAATCAAATCACCGGATGTATATCGATCTAAGCCACCAATGATATTCATCATCGTTGTTTTACCACAACCAGATGGACCCAAGATGGAAACGAATTCATTATTTCTAAATGACAAATCAATCCCTCTTAATGCTGGGAAAGGTTGACCGGCCACCACATAGTTTTTGACAACGCCTTTAAGTACTAACATTGAACATTCCTCCAAATACAAAAATCATTATACGAGCATTCTCATTCAATTAGTAAAAAAACACCACGAATGTTAATAGATGGTTAAGATTGGGATTAGCTGTAAATAAAGTAAATCAAAACGTAACCCGTCAATAATGCGGATAAGGTAATTGGGAAACCAATTTTAAAGAAATCCATAAATGAAACTTTGAATCCATGTTTTTTTAAAAAACCAATCCCGGCAATATTTGCAGACGCGCCAATCGGGGTTAGGTTACCACCCAAAGTTGCACCCGCAAGTAATCCAAATAAAAGTAAATACGGTGGAAAACCTAAACCACCTATGTTTTCTCCAACGCGCATCATCACCGGAAGCAAGGTGGCAACGTAGGGAATATTATCAATAAAGGCAGACAAAACAACCGATACTAAAATCACAATCGTATAAATCACAAACGGATCACCACTTCCAACCGATTCAAGTGCTTCACCCAATCTTAAAATGACATCTTGATTATCTAAACCAATGATCAAAATGAATAAACCAAAGAGTAAACCAAGGGTTTCAAAATCGATCGAGGAAAACGCATCCACAAATGCAGTTCGTTTTCGTTTAAAGAACCATCGATACAAGACAAATAAAAAGGCAATACCCAAGGTCAAGTACCCATTGATTTCTGCAGGGGTGTTTGGAATAAACGATGCGACCACCAAGCTAATAAGGATGGTTGCTAAAAATAATGCCGGGGCAAAGTCATTCACTTTGGTTTGTTGGGTAAAGGAAATTTTTTCATTATGTTTACCGAGGATGAACCAAAAGGTGATTAAGCCTGCAATCGTTCCAACTTGAACAATAAAGAAAGGACCAGGTTTGCCATCCACAATAAAGAAATCAAAGAAGTTCATATCCGCGTATAAAGGACCTGCAAGCATGACTGAGGTCGTGTCACCAACTAAGGTTGCAAAACCTTGAATGTTTGCAAAGACGGAAACCGCAACAATTAATGGTACTGGAGATAATTTTGTTTTCTTTGCGATATCTAATGCAATCGGGGCAACAATCAAAACCGTGGCAACGTTATCAACAAATGCAGAAACAATACCTGCAAAAGCTGCCAACAGCACAATTGCCCATTTTGTGGAAGAGACGCGACTCATCATCCAATCCGCTAATAATGCTGGCATGCCTGAAGCGATAAATTCAGAAACCACAATCATCGTTCCGGCGATGATCATAAACACATTCCAATTCATCGCACTTGAAAAGACAGAACTTAATGGTTCCCCACTCACTGGATCAAGTGTTCCACCAAACAAAGGACTATAACCGAGCAAAATAAATAATGCTGCCATGCCTAATGCAAGGTAGGCTTTATATTGAGAAAAAACCAGCATCCCAATGTATGTTAATAAAAATAGACTGAGAGCAATATTCATAACTTTTTCATTTTATCATAACTTGGTTATTATCAAAAATATGGCGTAAAATAGACCTATGAAAATTGCATTTATTGGAACAGGTGTTATGGGTGCGCCAATGGCGGGCCACCTTACGCAAGACCACCACGTCACCGTTTTTAATCGAACCTTAGCAAAAACAAAAGCAATTCAAGGTTCAGTCATCATCAAGAACCATCTTCTTGAGGCAATTGCAAATCAAGATCTGATTTTAACGATGCTTGGAACACCCAAAGATGTTGAAGAGGTTTATAACGTTTTATTAACACATGTTAAAAAAGGAACAGGATTGATCGATTTTACAACCTCAAGTCCATCCCTCGCTAAACAATTAGCACAACAAGCAAAGTCAAAAGGTATCTCCATCCTTGATGCACCGGTGACCGGTGGTCAACAAGGTGCGATTGCAAAAACACTGACGATCATGGTCGGTGGTGAAGAAGCAACCTATCAAAAGTATGGATCGATTTTTCAAACATTAGGAAAAACCATTTTATACGTCGGAGAAGCTGGTCAAGGTCAGCACGCGAAGATGGCCAATCAAATTGCAATCGCTGGACAACTCGTGGGGCTCGCAGAAGCATTAACGTATGCCAAGCAACAAAACCTTAATCTCGATACCACCCTTAACATCCTTCAATCTGGAGCGGCCCAATCTTATAGTGTTAAAAACTACGGACCAAAAATGATCAATCAAGATTGGCAAGCAACCTTTTATTTAAAACATTTTTTAAAAGATTTAACGATTGCAATCCAACATTCACCGGTCGCATTGCCAGTCGTCAAACAGGTTAAACAAACCTTAGAAACACTCGTAACCACATACGGTGAAAAAGGCGTTCAATCGATTATTCAAGCTTATCTCAAATAAATTTATTTTCCGTACATTTGATAAAGGAGCCACTGCACAAACCGAGTTGGTAATAACCGTTTCAATGTTTGTAAGATTCGATATTGAAAACCAACCGTCACGTGAATGGGTGGATGACGCTTTGTTAATAGTTTTTTGCACACATCATAAACACTTTTCGCAGGTAAACCATTTTTTTCATCTTTTTCCATAACTGATATCGAGCGCTTTAAGCGGGTTTGATACGCTGAGTTTTTGGATAGGAATTGTTGCCGTTGCGAAGAAAAATTAGATTTTGTATCCCCGGGTTTTACATTCACCACCCGAATACCAAAGGGTTTAAGTTCTTGTCTTAATCCTTCTGTGTAGGTAGCCACACTTGATTTTGTCATCGAATAAAACGTTTGGAAAGGAATGGTAAAATCACCGGCCACAGAACCAATTTGAATAATGAGACCTTTACTTTTTTTTAATAACGGAATTGATCGTTTGGTAACCTGATGCAGCCCAAACACATTGACATCATATATTTTTTTAATCGCGTCGATTGGGGTTTCTTCAACCGCTCCTGCTATCCCAAATCCAGCATTGTTAATCAACACATCTAATCGTCCATACGTTTTTTCGATGTATAAAAGAATTTTTTCAATGCTCAAGGGATCGGTAACATCCATCAATTGAGCATCAAACTTATAAGCAAGTTTTGGCACATGACGCGCTCCACCAATGACACGATATCCATGTAAAGCAAAGTTTTCCGCTAACGAAAACCCAATTCCTTGAGAAGCACCGGTGATGAAAATAACGGAATCTTTAGCGAACTTCATGGAGCATCGC
Organism: Staphylococcus epidermidis; assembly: GCA_945870555.1. GTDB lineage: Bacteria > Bacillota_I > Bacilli_A > RFN20 > CAG-826 > UBA970. The sequence continues at coordinate 16,334 of CAMBSI010000011.1, forward strand.
CATTAGTTCTTTTTCATCAGTTGGAACTTTCGCAAGAACCTCTGCCATGATATTAACGGCTTCATCAATCAATGCTTTGGTGTGGGTCGCGGTATAACTTGTTCGAATCAAACATTGACCTTCTGGGGCAGCTGGAGGAATCACTGGATTAACATAAACGCCATGTTTATAAAGTAGTTTTGCAACGACAAAGGTTCGCATCATCGTGTACGTGTAAATTGGAATAATCGGTGCAATCGAATCATTTGCTAATGGAAATTTCTTTTCAATCATACGTTTACGCGCATAGGCAGCAATATCTAGTAACGCTTTTGGTCTTTGTGGTTCTGCTTTTAAAATTCTTAACGCAGCAAGTGCGCTTGCTGTTGAGGCTGGGGTTAATGCTGCTGAAAAAATGAATGGGCGTGATTTATGTTTGATGTAGTTCACTACTTCTTTTTTACCGACCATGAAACCACCAATCGATGCAAGTGATTTAGAAAAGGTAGACATGATCATATCCACGTCTTCATGCAGACCAAAGTGTTCTGCGGTTCCTCGGCCTTTGATACCTAAAACACCAAACGCATGGGCATCATCGACCATCACCCTTGCACCATATTTTTTAGCGAGGGCAACAATTTCTGGAAGTTTGGCAATATCTCCTGACATCGAAAAAATGCCATCCGTCACAATGAGCTTGCCGGCTTTTGGGTCAGCTTCTTGTAACAATTGTTCAAGATGCTTCATGTCGCCATGGTTAAACCGAACGGATGAGGCAAAACTCAAACGAATCCCATCATAGATACAGGCATGGTTTTCACGGTCAGAGAAAATGATGTCATCACGACCGGCAATCGCAGAAATAATCGCCAGCGTGGATTGGAATCCACTTGGAAAGGTAAGCGCTGCTTCTTTATCCATGAAGGATGCGAGTTCGTTTTCTAAGTCAAGGTGAAGGTCCAATGTCCCGTTTAAGAAACGTGATCCAGAAACACCAGAACCATACTTCTTGACGGCTTTAACCGTCGCTTGAATGACCCGTTTGTCGCCGGTTAAGCCAAGGTAGTTGTTAGAACCAATCATGATTCTACGCTTGCCTTCCATCTTGACGACGATATCTTGTTTACTTTCCAATGCATGGAAGTAAGGATAGATTCCTAAATTGATTGCATTATCGACATCTTTAAAGTCATATGCTTTTTTAAATAAATCTGCCATAGTAGTCTCCTATTAAGTAAGTGTTCGATTATTGATTCAATGATAGCATTATTACCAAAAATTATGTAAATTAGGGGCAAGGAGCAAATCATGAAAAAGAAAATTGATCCGAAAAAATTAACACCATTGCAAAGGGCGGTCACACTTGAAAGTGCCACCGAACCTCCTTTTCAAAACGAATATTGGGATAATCATGAAAAAGGTTTATATGTGGATATCCTTGATGGGACAGCCTTATTTACCTCAGAAGATAAATTTGATTCCGGTTGCGGATGGCCTAGTTTTACCAAACCAATTATTGAATCAGCCATTCTCGAACGGCATGATTATTCACATGGAATGATTCGTACCGAAGTGCGAAGCCAAGATTCGGATGCACATTTAGGACATTTGTTTGATGACGGACCCGCCGATCAAGGCGGTCTACGTTATTGTATTAACTCTGCTTCTTTAAAATTTATCCCTTATGACCAATTGGACGCACTTGGGTATGGGGCGTTTAAGAAAAACTTTAAGAAAAAAGGAAAATAGTAAACATGGAATCAATTAACCTGATCATTAGTGAATGGATTCAATCTTTCCGTAACGACCTATTGGATGGTTTCTTTTTATTCATCACTGAGTTTGGAGATGAAACGGTTTTCCTTATCCTTGGCGCGTTGATCTATTGGACGATTGATAAAAAATTTGCTTATCGTTTGATCATGTTTTTTCTATATGGAGCAGTCATCAATGGTAGTCTCAAATTCTTAACGGATAGTCCAAGACCTTATGTTGAATATCCTGACCGGATTGATTTAGTTGGTGAAGGCTCATTAGGAACATCCTTACCAAGCGGCCACGCGCAGAACAGCACAATCCTTGGTTTAACGTTAAATGAAAAATCAAACGTCGTGGGTCGATGGTTTCAACCATTTCTAACCACGATGGTGGTGCTGGTCATGCTATCAAGGCTTTATTTAGGTGAACATTATTTAAGTGATGTGATCTTTGGTTATGCCATCGCCTTTACGTTTTACACCTTGATCAATCAACTCCTCAAGAAACAAACGCTCCCGACATGGATGCGATATTTACCGCTTGCTGCGTTAATTCCTGTTGCAATCCTTACCAATGATAAAAATATTTTTCTCGCGAGTGCAAGTATCTTGGGTTTTACGATTGGTTTCCCTTTGGAAGGTCGTTATATTCAATTTCAAGAAAAAGGAATGTGGATTCAATCGATCTTCAAACTCGTCATTGGTTTAGGCGTCGCCCTTGCGATACGCATTGGTGTAAAAATGCTTTTCGAAATGGGTTTATACTCTATTGATTTTGAAAGCAACCCAACGCTCTTGGATCAAGGATTGGATTTCATCCGTTACTTCTTAATCGCACTTTGGATGACCTTGGGTGCGCCATGGATTTTCAAACAATTCTTTCAATCAAAAAAACTAGGAAAGTGAAGGACTTGCATCCTTCGTTTTCTTTTGGGGAACACCAGCCTTCATCATTGGTTTATTGATTAAATACAATAGTCCAAATAGCAACATCATCACGCCAGAAACGACCATCAAAATTTCGATATCCATGATATCGGCAAGTGGTCCAAAAATCGCGATGCCGATTGGCATCCCCACGGAGTTAATCATCACAGAAATACTGGATACTCTTCCCATATAGGCGGGATCGACTTGTTCTTGGATCATCACGGACATAGGCGTGTTATAAAATGGCAAAACGATTCCTTGAATAAACATAAAAGCAAAATACAAATAAAAATTACTGACAATACCTAACATCATCACACCAAAACCCATGATGGAAATGGCGATACCTGCGGTGACAATGCGGTTTTTAAAACCACCCCACCACGCCACAAATCCAGCACCGATGGTCATCCCTAATGAAAAACTGACTTCTACCATGGTTAACCGAAACACCTCGGTTCCATACGTTTCAAATGATCGCACCACTTGAAGCGGTGATAAAAACGCAACTGGTGAAACAAGTATTAAAACAAAAAACAAATAAATAAAAAACGGGATTAAAAACGTATGGCTTTTAACATACGATATTCCTGCGACAAAGTCTTGAAAACCAGAGGTGGTTTTTTCTTTTCCTTCATTAACGTGCTTTGGAATCGTGACAAAGAATAAAAGGGTACCCACACCTAGAATCGCGGTAACCGTATCAATGTAAAATAAGAATCCGATACTAAACCAAGAAATCAGGACCGCTGCAATAATCGGACCTAAGACGTTAAATGCCGATTGAATGCCAGTTTGTATACCTTGAACACGCATCAATTTTTCTCTTGGAACCATCAACGGAATCGCGGCACCAATCGCCGGTCCGTGAATCGCTTGGCCAATGCCGCGAATACCGGTGACCACAATCAGCATCCAAATTTGAATATCACCAAAGGAAAATAAGATCGCGGTGATTAAGGTCACAATGGCAATTGAAGCATCAGCGATAATGATTAAGAGTTTACGATTCATTTTATCGGCTAATACACCAGCAATTGGAGAAAAAATAAGTAATGGTAAAAATGAAGCGATGATGGAAATCGTGAGAATCACACCAGATTGCGTTTCTAAATTAATGTACCAAAAGATGGCGTATTGAACCAATAACGACCCGACAAATGAAATCATTTGTCCGATAATGAAAAACGTGATGTTGCGTTGCCAATGTTTCATGATTTTTTACCCAACGAATTATAACATAATTATTTTTGAGCTATAGACCAATCCTTTTTCAGAATTCCGTACATACTTGAATCTTGAAAACCATCATTTGAACGATAAAATTGCCTTAACACGCCTTCATGCTGAAACCCTGCTTTGATGAGAACCGCACCACTGGCAGGATTATAAATTGAGTGGTGGGCTTCGAGGCGGTTAAATCCAACCGTCCCAAAAGCATAATCCACAATGGTTTGTAATGCTTCGGTTGCATATCCTTGATTCCAGAATTGTTTTGCTAAGGCGTAGCCAACTTCTCCACGTTCAAATCCATCATGAATGGAGTGGATACTGATCGTGCCAACGAGAGGACCATTCTTTAATTGAATGCCCCAAATATAAAACTTTGGATCTGGATAATTGCTGATCCAATACGAGATGATGCGTTTGGTTTCCTCAACCGATAAATGTGGCTTCCAAGATAAGTATCTGACCACATCAGGATCGGTTGCCCAACTTAAAAACATTTGATCCGCATCTGCTAATTGCAGTGGTCGAAGGATCAAGCGTGAGGTTAAGTATTTAATCGTTCCTTGGTGTTGCATTGGTTTATCCGTATACGTAAATGTCTTGAATGATGAGTGTGTAGACCATTCCTTCACTCATTTTAACAAAATTCGTAAAAGAAATGCGCATCAACCCAGGTTCTGCTTGGAACCACCGATATTGTATCGATGATATCAATGTATCCGTTTGCAAATGGTGTATGGATTGGTTGATAGACAAGGTCAGTGTGGGAACGTCTTCTTGGTATACACCATCCGTGAAAACGCCGCCACTGGTGACGATTTCAAGGAGATGAAAACCAAAGGATTCAATGGGAAGTTCAATCCATTGATCGAGGTTTTGAAATTCAATGGTCTCCACCTCAGGATCGACCATTGCATCCGTTGAGAAATTTGCTGGAGAAAATTCAAGTTGATAGATGTTTTCGAGTTGGTTGAGTAATGGTAAGCTTGCTAGCATCATGAAAATACTGCTTGCGAATAAAACTGAGCTAAATTTGAGCACCCAGTTTTTTCTTGTCATCGTTAGTATTCTTTAGGAAAAACAAATCCGCTTCGTTTGGTTTGGAGTGGTTTAATCATGCGTTTAATTAAATCCGCTTTTACTTTTAAATGTGGGGGTATGGATAAAGCCTCACCTAAGGTTTCATAAGGTTCTTCTCCATCAATAAAGCCAGGGCCTTCGGTTGCAAACTCAAATAAGATTCTTGGATAAATTCTTGCATATAGAGATTGGAAATAATACCGATCAACAAACCCAGAGTTGGAGATTTGTTGTTGAAGTAAATGCACCCTCCATTCATCTAGTTCATCACGGTCTTTAATCCGAAACGCAACGTGATGGACGGTACCATATCCTTGAATGGCTTGTCCCATCATGCGTTGGTAATCGATAATCACACTTGCGCCATTACCACATGGAGCCATCTCAAATAAAGAAAACGATGCTTCTTTTTGTTTTGCAACCATGCCCATGACGTCTGTTAATTGTTTTTGCATGAGAGCTAAGTCATTGACACGAATAAAGATTGGCCCTAAACCAACAATCGCAAATTCATCTGGTACCGGACCTAAATGCCATGGTTCGCCAGCAGCAACACCTGGAAAACCTTCGTCTGAGACCAACGCATACGCTTGGTCATCAAAATCTGAAAAATAGATCCATTTGCGACCGAGCAAGATTTTGATGGGTTCATGTTTGATTTGATAACGTTGAAAACGCTTTAACCAATAATTTAAACTTTGATCATCTTTGACGCGAAAACTTGTACGATAAATTTCATTGGTTCCATTCACTGCTTTGTGATGTTGACTGAATTCAAAGAAGGTCATATCCGTACCAGGATGACCGCGATCATCTGCAAAAAATAAATGATAAGCACGCACGTCATCTTGATTGACTGTTTTTTTGACTAATCTTAAACCAAGAATGTTTGTAAAAAATTGATAAATGTCTGCGGCCGAACTTGTAATCGCAGTGACGTGGTGAATGCCACCTAATGGTAAAGGTGTCGATTTCATAGGGTTAATTCTCCCAAGACAAAGAAGGTTAAGTTTCCAGTAGTGAGCAATTGGCCTTCTTCATTAAATAATTCTACCCTTGTGCGAATTAACGATTTTCCGGACTGGATGACTTTACCCTTGGCAACAATTTTTGTGTTGATATTTGCCGCTTTAATATACGAAACATTTAATTCAATGGTGACAATTCGTTTCATTTGGGTAAGGGATGTGATGGCGGCGACCGTATCAATTAACGCGGCAAGTGCACCACCATGGACCGCACCAAAACGATTGAGATGATCGATTTTTGGTTGCCAGTGAATGACTGCTTCACCATCAATCAAATCAATAATTTTAGGATCAATAAAATGATCGAAGTTCTTTTCAGCAATCATCGTGAGGTAATGCGATTTAAGTTTTTCAATTTCCTTGGTTTTCATGGTTAAGCATCCTTAATGCGTGGATGTTCTTTCTTTTCTATAATAATCTCAACATGAAACAAATGCTATCCATAAAACTCATCTCTTTCCTCTTTTTGATTGGTTGTGCGTCAACCCCTTCTTCTCAATCCACACCAACATCTTTAGACAATAGTTGGTCAGGTTTATTTCTCGAGCAATCATTAGATGCATTTATCTATGAAACCGTTACACCAAACTCGGAAGAAACTGGAGTGGGAATTAGTACGATTTTCTCATTGTCCCAATCAGACCTTGTGGTGGGTTATGCTTATCAGGCAACCGTCGATGGAAATGGTGGCCGACGTTCCGTGACGTTTCGCTTAACGATTTATGGAAATAAATATCAAGGTTTTGAAGTGGTCGATCACCGCGAGCATAACGCATTTGGTGTCAAACAATTTAATGCCTTAACCAATGCAATACCAGGGACAGACGTTTCGTTTGATCTTGTGAACGCTATCTTAATCGAAGCTAATGCGGGTCGTTCAGGTATCTCTGAAACCTATGATGGCATGATGCCGGCGATTGAACGCATGACAGAAAGGTATTTAGGTTTATGAAATTTTTACAATCGACATGGTTGATATTGCTTTTGACCGCATGCTCAACAGGAAGTGTTTCTTCACTTTCATCTTCTTTCGTTTCCTCTTCAGATGCGATGAGTTCATTCACTGCAACGTCATCAAGTTCAACGTCACCATCTTCATCATCTTTAGTAAGCGCTTCTACCTCAAGTGCCACATCGACTGTACTTTCTTCATCCATCACACCAACCCTC
>CAMBSI010000012.1 GCA_945870555.1 Staphylococcus epidermidis
CTGTAAGATACTATCAAATAGAACCAAAACATCGCCACCTTGTTGTTCATAAAATGCCAAGGTATGAAGAAACAAATGGTAGATGGGATGGGTAAAACGTTTTCCTAGATTTTTCATCGCATTTAATGCATCATTACTCGCATATTCAATGATCCAATTTTCGTGCTTCAATTGATACTTTTGATAAACATCAACGTACGTTTCGGTAATCGTTTTTTTAATTGAAAGTGTCGTTAAAAAGGTTTGCATCCAATAGTACATTTGCCCATCTTTTAATTCAGCGATGGATTGATGATACCAACCTTGAAAGCCTTTTGACCATCCAATCATTAACATACATAAAACGAAGCCAGATAAAATGAGATGATTTAACAACCATAAATGAAGGATTGATAAAACCATGCTGACAAGCATTGCCCAAATGTATGGTTTCACCATCGTTTGATCACCTCCTCTATGTCGGCAAGAGTACTGTTGGCGTTCAATTCAATCATGTGATGAGGACGTTGAATCGTGACCCCTTCAATGCTTCGGATGACTTTTTCTTGATCGCCGTGGGTTTGAAGATGAATCAAGACAGGGAAGAAGGTTTTAACTTCTTGATAAAGAGGCCCAGCATGACTCATCGATTCTCCAATTAACAACATACTCACCATGCGGTCATAAATATGCTGAATCGAATCACTATGAAGCGTGGTAATGATCGGATGACCAGTTTTAACTGAACGCAATACTTCTTTGAATTCTTCGCCGCGAGATTCGGCAATTAACAACCAATCTGGATGCGATCTTAAGGCACCTTCAATCAATTTCTGAATGGAATAGTTTGGTTTCACTTGCCAGATACTAAGATCTAGATGAGGAATCATTAAGCCATCGAGTTCAAGAATGTTATCCATGACGATCACCCGACTTGACGATGGCATCAGGGTTAATAGCTCTTTTTGTAACTGGGTTTTACCACTTCCGGTTTTTCCTGCAATCACCAAAGAAATGCCGCGAGCAATTAAAAAAGTAAATAACTTTAACCAAGGACTTGTTGACCTTAAAAATAACGGAAGCAATTTCTCGTTTCCAGCATGAATCCGAATCGCAAAGGTAATTGAAGGCTGATAATCCTTTCGACTAATTGCCGGCCCAACTGCAAAGAGTCGATATTGAGCAATACTGACATCCACAATCGCATCTAAATAAGTAAAGGGGACATTCATGTAATTCGCAATTTGTTTGATGAATTGATACGCCTCATCATAGGTGAGTGTAAATGCAGCTTTCTTTCTTCCATAAAGCGAGGATTGAAAATAGATGGCATCTCCATTAAATGAAATATCCGTGATGTCGGATTGGACTAATAAGTCCCTCAATGAAGATTGTTCTAAAAAGTTTTGAGCCTTGCTAACATCACTCATGGTTGTATTAATTGATAATGACGTGAAAAGGATATGGTTTGTAAGTATAAAGAAAATGATAAGGTCGTCGCCACCCCTTTGCACCCCACCGAACATAAGCCCACTTGATCTTGATGGAAAAACAGAAACGTGAGGGTATATGGATGAAGACGTTGGGAAAATTGGCTTGCAATAAAACTAGTAATCCCTTGAACCATAGCGATTGGTTCAATCGTCACATGCACTTGATCAAGGATGATTTGATGCGACACATAACGTTGGATCACACTCGGTGTTAAGGCATCAAATCCTTGTTGAAACCGATTCATGACCACGGTGAAATGAAACATCGATAAACTCATCAGCCATACAGGAAATATCATCGCTAAACTAGTCATAAATTCTGACACACGTTTGACTTTGTAAACAACTTCCAAAAATTGCTTTGTCGGCAAGGTATTGAAATGGATATTCAATCGTCAGCACATGGAAGTGTTTAAATGTAAATTCTATTTTCATGATTTGTTGTTTTAAACTTGGATACGCCTGAATTGGGAAAAAGAGAAATTTTGTGGAGACATAACCTGTCAGGGGAATCGCACTCGGGCTTAACGTTTGGGGATGAACATATAACGTTGGCAATGACAATTTAATCGATTGGTTGACGAGTGTTGGCACTAGGGAAATTTCACGAAAGTTATTCGTGTTGAGTGATAAACCTTCTAGGGTTGGATGATTTGCTATTAAGAGGCGGGCATGTATATAAACGATTTCTCGAGCAATCGGTGTGAAGATCCTGAATTGAATGGGGGATAAATCGAATCGACCATACACCGGAAACGCTTGATAAGAACCCATCGATTGAAAGCTGAGATGCTCACGTTCATAGATAATAAATCCATAACTATCAATTCGACTAATCGTATTCGTCGAATAAAATGCTTGATCAAATTGACGAATCACCATCGTACGTTGGGGATAGACCTTTAAGTCAATCGATGATAAATAGTTTGTCCGGGAGGCAATTAGCTGAATCGTGCTAACCCCGCCATCAAATAAGGAACTCGGCAAGTCTACCGTGCGTTGGATCAACGATCTTGGGGTGTAGCTCTGTGTAAAAATTAATGCCTGGTAAAACTTAGTGTTGGTGATGCGCCAAGATAAAGTGATGGCATCTTGAAATGTATTTGAAAATTGAAAACTAGCTTGTGTTTTTTCGGTTGAATGATAAGGGGGAATCACCACATTTTGATAGCGACGATAGACCGTTGGGGAACCACCGGAATCGTCTGAATAGATCATCAGTAAAATGATGAATGCGAGCCATGCTTTCATGCTATTTTAGAAACTTTAGAAGCTCTTTTAAAGCTCTTCCTTTGATTCGATAATAGGTACTTCTTGCATAAAAATGTAACCACCATTGGTGATCTTGATGATTGATAAAGTCATTCAAGATAATTTGGCGACATTCCTCTGCCATATGGTTAAGCATGTATTGAAATGCCTCAATAAACTTAACGTTGTCATGATGTAACTGTTTCTCTTGCATATCCATGGTTGGTTGATACATGAGCACTTGAACTTGTGCTTTTTTGTAACGCCATGCAAGTTGTGCAACTTCACGGACGAGAGATTTTAAATTGGGCTGCTCCATTACTTGGCCCCCCTTTCTCATGCTTCACCTCTTAATAGTGGTTAAAATTATAAAATGGAAGCAAGACAAAAGTGAAACGTAACTTGATTGCTTTTCCAAGCTTTATCTCTTAAAATTTGCCAAGGAGCACCTCATGAAAACTATACTCAATGAATCCTTAGATCCACGATATAATCTTGCGTTAGAAGAATACATTTTGAAGTATCTTGACACCAATGAAGATTTTATTTTTTTATGGCAAAATGCAAATTCCGTCATCATCGGTAGAAATCAAAACACCATTGAAGAAGTTAACGCCCAATATGTGGTGGAGCATCAAGTCAATGTGGTTCGTCGTATCACCGGCGGTGGCGCGGTCTATCATGATTTAGGCAACCTCAACTTTTCCTTTATTACGAACACCACCAAAGACAATGTGAACAATTATCGTAAATTTACCGATCCGGTCATTCAGGCTTTAAATGGTTATGGCGTTCCTGCAGCATTCGGTGGCCGTAACGACATCTTGGTTGATGGCATGAAAATCTCTGGCAATGCCCAAGCCTTCCATAAACATCGTTTTCTTCATCATGGAACCATCTTATTCAATGCCGATTTAACGATGCTTGGAAAAATTCTAAAACCAAAACCAGACAAAATTGAAAGCAAAGGGATCAAATCTGTCCGGGCTAGGGTGACCAACATCATGCCTTACTTCAAGGAAGTTCCCACGATGACCGCCTTCAAATCAAGATTACTCAAGCAATTGTTGAATACAGAAAACATTTCACCATTTGTTTATCGATTGACTGAAAAAGACCAAGGAAAAATAAAAGAATTAGTTCAAACCAAATTTTCAACCTGGGCTTGGAACTATGGGGAATCGCCTGCCTTTAGTTTAGAAAAATATGGTCGCTATGAAGGTGGTGGGGTTTCCTTCCGTTTGAATGTGGATAATGGCATCATTCAATCCGTCAAAATCTTTGGGGATTTTTTAGGGACCAAGGACATTATTGATATTGAAAGATTATTAACAAAAACCCGTTTTGAACGGGCGGCAGTTCAAGCAAAACTTTCAAGCATTAACTTGGATGAATATTTCCTTAAAATCACCTTAGAAAACATTTTAGATTGTTTATTTTCCTAATCCATCACAATTAAAAAAAACCATCGTCATCACGATGGTTTTTTGTTTGACTTAAGGATGATTAAATATGAATCGGTTTATCAATGATGCCATGGGCAGCTTCCATGATCATTTCCGATAAGGTTGGATGAGGATGAATCGTATGAACCAGTTCTTCTGCCGTTGCTTCAAGGTTCATCGCTAGCGTCGCTTCTGTAATCATTTCGGTAGCAGCAGGAGCCAAGATATGGACACCAATGATTTCATGATACGGTTGGCTGACAATAATTTTGACCAATCCGTCTTTTTCATTTTCTCCCATCGCTTTACCGTTTGCCGCTAAAGGAAAGGTTGACACCTTATAATTGATGCCTTGAGCTTTAGCATCTTGTTCAGTTAGACCGACCATCGCAATTTCTGGGAAGGTATAAATACCACTTGGAATGGACTTATAATCCATTTTGGTATCAAGACCATGGATATGATCAATCGCGACTAGACCAGCATGCGAAGCAACATGGGCAAGCATGTATTTACCGGTGACATCACCAATCGCATAGACATTTGCGACCGAGGTTTGCATCCGATCATTGACTTGCACGCCTGACTTTTCCATCGCGAGATTTAAACTGGCGAAACTCTTCGTATTTGGTTTCATGCCAACGGCCATCAATACTTTATCCGTTTTCACTTCAAAGGATTGACCGGCTACTTCATAAGTCACGGACTGTTTGTTAAGGTTTGTGACAGTTGCAGATGTCATAATTTGAATGCCGTCTTTGAGCATTTTCTTATGGAATAAACCACGTAGTTCATCATCAATCGAGGATAGGATGACCGGTAATTTTTCAATCACGGTCACTTTGGTTCCGAGCGAACTAAAAATCGTGGCAAATTCTAAACCGATAACACCGCCACCCACAATCACCAAGGATGATGGTAATGATTTCAGGTCAAGGATTTCTTTACTGGTTAACACAAATCCAGATTCAAAACCTTCTTGTAAACCAGGAATCGGAGGCATGATAACGCTTGCACCGGTGGCAAGAATAATGAACTTTGCTTCGAGGGTTTCATCACCGACTTTGACATGGTTTGAATCAAGGACTTCACCAAAACCTTTAATTAAGGTTGCCCCATTTTTCTTTAACAACGCCGCAACACCGCCAGTTAAGCGGCGAACCACGGAATCCTTACGTTTGATCATGTCGGGAAAATTAGCAGAAAACGCATCGGGTTTGACATCGATGCCATAATCTTTTGCATGTTTAAATTGTTCAAAAACTTTGGCAGATTTTAACAAGGTTTTCGTTGGTATGCATCCCCAGTTTAAGCAAACGCCACCGACGTTTTCACGTTCGATAACGGCTACTTTATATCCAAGTTGTCCGGCTTTAATCGCCGCAACATACCCGCCTGGTCCACCACCGACAATGACAATATCAAATAGTTGCATGATGATAACCTAGCTTAAAAATAAGAAGATTTGCATTGGATCTGATAAGAGTTCCTTTACCTTTAATAAGAAGCGACCGCCATCTGCGCCATCGATGACACGGTGGTCAATGGTTAACGATAATGGCAAGACATCACGAATGACAATTTGATCACCTTCAACGACCGGTTTACGGTAAATGCTACCGACGCCCAAGATCGCTAATTCTGGATGTTTGATAACGGGTGTACCGAGTTTAATCCCAGTGGTTCCATAATTGGTGATGGAAAAGGTTCCATTTTGCAAGTCATCCATTTTTACGGTCCGGGCGCGAGTGGCAGCACCTAACGCTTCAATTTCTTTTGCAAGCGTGACGATGGATTTTTGATCCGCGTTTTTTACATTTGGAACAATCAATCCGTCTGGTGTATCGACTGCAACACCGATATTGATGAAGTCTTTATAAACGACTTCTTCCGTATCATGATCAAATGAGGCATTGAAAATTGGATAGTCCTTAATTGCCATCGTGACCGCTTTGACGATGAATGGCAAGTACGTTAACTTAATCCCTTTTTCTTCTAGTTTTGCTTTTTGAGATTTGCGGAATTCCACTAACTTGGTGACATCAAATTCATCCATTAAGGTGGTTGATGGTATCACTTGGTTTGCGGTGTTCATGGCCTTAACAATCGCTTGGCGTAATTTTGAAATTTTAACGCGTTTGACACCATCTTTTGGTAAAGCTGGCATCGCACTCGCTTGGAATGTAAAGGTGGAGGATTGGGTAGTTGATGCGCCGACGCTTGCTTGACCAGATTTAGCAGCAGCTTGAATATCTGCTTTCATGATCCGACCGTTTTCACCGGTGCCCTTTAATTGACTGAGTTGAACCTTCAGATCTGCTGCCATCTTGCGGGCAACTGGGGTTGCAAGCACTTTTCCGGAAGATACGGTTGCTTTTTCGGTATGTTCAAAACCTTCATTGGAGCTAGCGATGACGTCATTTGAAACGACCACTTCACCAACGACCGCGGCACCTTTTTCTTGAGCCGCTTCTTTTTTCACTTCTGGTTTCGCTACTTCTTTTTTAACGTCTGCTTTTGGAGCAGTGACCACCGGAGCAGCAACTTTTCCAGATTCATCAATAAGAACTAACGTTTCACCAACGTGAATGGTTTGACCAACTGCAGCACCTAACTTGGTGATGATGCCACTCACCGGTGCAGGGATTTCGGCGTTAACTTTATCGGTTTCAACCACACAAAGCACATCGCCATCTTTGACCTTATCGCCGACTTTAAAGAACCACTTTAAAATTTGACCTTCGTGAAGGCCTTCACCAATATCCGTAAATTTAAAATCGTACATGGTTTACCTCCTTAAAGTTTAAACGACATCAATTTTTTAATTTCGTAACTAATCCGTTTGGCATCTGGCATATGGTGATGTTCACCACGTGCTAATGGAACCGTAATATCCCAACCGGTGACACGGGCTGGAGCAGCTTCTAAGGATAAGAAACAATTTTCCGTGACACGGGTAATGATTTCGGAAGCAACACCTAACGTCTTGATTGCTTCTTGAACCACGATTAAACGACCGGTCTTACGAACGGATGCATAAATCGTTTGATAATCAATTGGCGCAATCGAGCGTAAGTCGATGAGTTCGACGCGAACGCCTTCTGCTTCTAAAGCTTTGACAGCCTTTAAGGTGTCGTGAACCATCGCACCCCAACTGACAACAGTGAGGTTTGGATCTTTGACTGCATAAAATACTTTGGCTTTACCAATTGGAATCAAGTATTCATTTTCTGGTACTTCTTGTTTGAACGCCCGGTAAATTTTCTTTGGTTCTAAATACACAACTGGATCGGCATCTTGAATCGCAGAGGCAAGTAATCCTTTTGCATCATATGGTGTAGAAGGATAAACCACTTTTAATCCTGGTATGTGAGCAAATAAAGTTTCAATTGCTTCGGAGTGGTGTTCTAACGCGCGAATCCCACCGCCCATTGGTACACGCAGCACCATTGGTACAGTAAAGCGACTGCGGCTGCGGTTACGCATACGGGCAGCATGCACTGCCAATTGGTTATAACCATTAAACATGAATCCATCGAATTGCATTTCGGCAATTGGTTTTAAGCCATTGATTGCCATCCCGATTGCTGTTCCAACGATCCCCGCTTCTGAGATTGGGGTGTCAAAGCAACGAAGTTCACCAAATTCTTCTTGTAAGCCTTTGGTAACACGGAAAACGCCACCTTCAAAACCAGCGTCTTCACCGAAGACAACCACGGTTTTGTCTTTGCGCATTTGTTCAAACAAACCAGCGTTAATTGCTTGTAATAATGTCATTTCTGCCATGGTTATTTACCCGCCGTTTCTTTTAAAAACTGCTTCATCAATTCTTTTTGCTCTTTGAGTTCATCGGTTAAGGTCGCAAACGTATGATCAAACACTTCATCAAGTGTGACGATTGGTCCTTCTTTTTCGACTTTTTCAAAGACTTCTTTAACGTATGCTTCTAATTCTTCATCTAATTTTGCTTCTTTTTTATCATCCAAAAGACCTTTGGATTCCATATAAACTTTAAAGCGAATGAGTGGATCTTTTTTCTTCCATTCTTCAACTTCTTCATTCTTACGGTAAATGGTTGGATCATCAGAGGTAGTATGAGGCCCAAGCCGATACGTGAACGCTTCGATTAAGGTAGGACCTTCACCACGACGGGCGCGTTCTGCCGCTTCTTTGACGACAGCATACATCGCAAGGACGTCGTTTCCATCGACTTGAATACCAGGAATACCAACTGCAACTGCTTTTTGAGCTAAGGTTTCTGCCTTGGTCGCTTTACGACGTGGGGTAGAAATTGCCCATTGGTTATTTTGAATGATCCCAATCATTGGGGAATCAAATGCTGCAGCAAAGTTTAAACCTTCATAGAATTCTCCATGAGAGGTACCACCATCACCGATATAGGTGACGCAAACTTGTTTGTTATTTTTTAATAATTTAGAGGCATATGCTAAACCAGATGCATGACCAAATTGGGAACCAATTGGGATATTCACTGGCAAGACATTGACATCATCTGGAACTCTTGAACCACGTTCATTACCAAACCAGTATAAATAAATGTTTTCTAATGGAACATTATGATAGAGCATGGCGGCGTGTTCACGGAACGCTGGTGAAATCCAGTCATTCTTATCTAAGGCTGCCATCGTACCGATTTGAGCAGCTTCTTGTCCTTGGACTGGAGCGAATGTCAACATCCGTCCTTGGCGTTGAAATTGAAGCGCACGGATATCTGCAATGCGGGCCAATTTCATGGTCCGATACATTTTTAACAGGGTCTTATCATCAATTTTAGGTTCATATTCTGGGGCAATTAACTTACCCTTTTCGTCTAACACCGCAAATCGTTGTTTCTTTTGCGGATCAAATTTTCCTAAGATCATCACAATTCTCCTTTTCCATGTGCTAGTGAAATCTTTTTTTGCTAGCAAACAAAATATACCCAAAATCCTTATGAATATCAATACTTTTCATAAATTTGTTTTTTCTGTGAAAACATTTAAACTTTCAAAGAATTTATCCTCATCATCACTTTCTATTGCCTAGTGAAATCTCCCCTAAATCTTTATATAATAGGAACAATGATTATTTTAACCGGTCCCTCCGCAAGCGGAAAAACTGAAATCGCAAAAATTCTTTTTCAAAAGTATGGGATCAAGAAAGTGATTACCCATACGACGCGACCCATTCGACCGACAGAAATACCTGAGGTTGATTATCATTTTGTTTCTGAAGCAAACTTCAATACGATGAAAGCTCAAGATGCCTTCATTGAAACCACTTTATACAACGGTTTTCAGTATGGTACTTCTAAAGCGGAAGTCGGGGTACAAAAAGTCCTGATCGTCGATGCGAACGGATTGAAAGTCTTTACTGCAATCGGAAATCCTCGCTTTGTCACTTTTTTTATTCAAACCAGTGAAATGACCAGGTTAAATCGTATGATCATTCGTGGTCAAGATCTCGCATTTGCAAAAAAAAGATTGGTATTTGACCAGGCTAATTTTTCCCGAAAATCGATCGACCATATTGATTATGATATCAATAATGAGAATGTCACGATTGAAGATACGAGTGACCGCATTTATAAACTATATCAAGCGCATTTGAAGAAATAAAAAACATCTAGGAAAACCTAGATGTTTTTTTGTTGGATAAATCTGAACTAAGCTGCTTCTTCGAATTTTGCTTCTGTGGATAAGAATGTTGACACAGTGTTCAACATGATACCATAGACAACTTTCGAGGTGATGTCTGCAAAGGTGTATAACACTTGTTGCGAGACAACAACGAAGGAATCGATACCAACGCCAAATAATGCTGGCATGATGTAAGCGATTGGATAAACGGTCCAGGTAATGTAGAACCATGGTTTGATGAATTTAAAGACGCCGAGGAGCTTGCTGCCCTTGATGTTCTTTGCACCTTCATCGATAACACGGGTCATCGTGATTAAGATAAACACGTAGAACACGGTTGAGATAATACCCCAAACGATCCACCAAATTTCATTACCACTGACAAAGTCAGTTCTTCCTGGTTCATAGAATTGACCAATATAACCGGTGACAATCATCAACATGCCATATAAGGTGAAGTCATACCAGTATTTACGGAATGCTTTACCAGAAATTAAAGCAACGAATAAGATTTGGGTTAAGAGATTTGGAACGTCAATAAGCCAGTTTAAGTATCGGAAACCATTTGAGAAGGTTCCATTGGATTCATAAACGCCATCGACGAGTTGATAAGCATCAACCCAAGCGACTTGTTGAGCGAATAATAAGAGCAACGCAGAAATCGAGACAACCACGGATAAAATATTCGACATGCGGAACTTTGGGTGATTCTGACGAATCGTTAACCAGAAGTACAGCAACCCAGCCGCCATGACAGCGTAACCGAGCGTAAGAATATGCGAGACTAATTCAAACTCCCATATTTGTAAAGTAATGTCTGACATAATGTCCTCCTTTATTACTTTCTAAAGACCATCATACACAATGATGTTAGCGCTTACAAGTATGATGCTTTAACTAGCAAAATCGTATCGGAATCTAGATAAATATTTAGGATTGGTTTAATGAGTGAAAATCAATAATTTTATCGGCAAGAAATGCTGCATCCGCTTGGTGATGGGTGACCAAAATAATTGACATCTTCAGTTGTTGAAAAATTGGTTTTAATTCCTGACGAATCCGTTCAGCGAGGATGGTATCTAAATTTGAAAATGGTTCATCTAATAATAGGAGGGTTGGTTGGGGAGCAACCGCTCTTGCAATCGCAACCCGTTGCATTTGCCCACCAGAGAGTTGATGCGGATAAGAAAAAGCCACCTCACTTAAACCAAAAAGTTTAAGCCACATGTCGATTTTGTTTTGTTTTTCTTTTTTTGATAATTTGAGACCAAATCCAATATTTTCACGAACGGTTAAATGAGGAAATAAAGCATAGTCTTGAAAAACGATCCCAATCGATCTTAATTCTGGGGTGATGAACGTCTTATCATCGCTCAGAATCCGATTGGCAAATTGAATCGATCCGGATTGAGGTTTTAGTAAACCTAAGATCAATTGTAAAAGGGTTGATTTACCACATCCACTTGCGCCGGTAATCGCCACAACGTCACCTTGTTTTAAATCAAAGTTTAAAGACTCAATCAAGCGTTGATTGGGTTTATATCGAAACGACAACTGTTGAATCTTAAGACTCATACGTATTCACCTTTAACATCATATCACTGGCAAATGCGACCGCCAAACCTGTCAGAAACATCAACGCAAGGGCCATCGGACTGGCAAGATTGATTTGTTCATCTCCTGCAAATTGATATAAATACGTCGCAAGGGTTTGAAAGTTAAAAGGTCTTAAGATTAAGGTTAACGGTAATTCTTTGAATAGGTCCACCATGACAATTAAACCTGCTGCAATGAACCCATGACTAATCAAGGGAAGGTCAACCGCCACCAAGGTTTTGAATTGCTTTCGACCCAATGTGTAACTTGCTTGGGTGTATTTCAAACCAATTTTATGGTAGCTACTTTCAATTAAGTTCGTGGCCACGGCAAGAAATCTTAAGACCAAAGCGAAGGTTAATAACGCCAACGACCCTGAAATCAATAAGGTATCTAAACCAAAGATGCCGGATAACCACCGATCAAAGGGAACCCACATCAGGATCATCCCAACGGCAATGACCGCACCGGGTAAAGAGTAACCAATCGTCAAGATTTTAACAATCCATTTTTTCCAAGCTTTGGGATATATTCTTTGAAAATTGACGATTGCAAGAGCAATAAAAAGGATGATGATGGTTGGGTAAAATGCCATCAGAATCGAAGAAAGAACCCCATCCCAAAATACATGTGTGTATATTCGACTTGGCACGTCAGGCAACCATTGAATCAATTGCCCTACTGGAATAAAGACCGCCAGTGTGAGGACAACCAATGCAATCGTATAAAAATAAAGTCGCGTTGAAGATTGAAACTTCTTCTTCATTAATGGTTTAATTTGCGTTGTTGCATAACTATACTTGAACGATTTTCTTAACGTGCTTTCAATCCAAAGTAATATCAGAATAAAGCCCACCAATTGTAGCGAAAATCGGACCGCGGCATTTAAATCATTCCCATTAAACCAGGATTGAAAAATGGTGGTCGCGTAAACCCTTAAGCCAAAGTATTGCACCAACCCATAATCATTCAAAACTTCCATGGCAACCAGGACCGAAGAACCGACCATGACAGGCCTTAATAATGGCAAAATAATTCGCCAGAAAATCGTGGTTGGCTTTGCCCCAAGGGTTTGGGCGGCACTAAACATCGTTTGTGGTTGTTTTGATAAAAAAGACCGGGTCGCAAGGTAAACATAAGGATATAGCGTTAACCCAAACAGTAAGGTCGCTCCAGGTAAATTGGTGATCACGAATAGGTTTTGAAACCATGATCCCGATAATAAATCAACATAGAGATAAGCAAGCAAATATCCTGGGATTGCCAATGGCAAAACCAATAGAATATCCCAAACTCTTGCAAAAGGTATCCGGTAAAAGCTCATCCAATAACCTAAACTAACGCCAATCAATAAACTAATGGTGACCGATCCAAAGACAAGGAAAAACGTTTGAAAAAGGACATCAGGAAACCAATACCGAATCATAAAATCCCACATTGGTCCTGGGGCTTGAAATAATGGCGGAATAAACTGAAATAAGAAAATTAAAATCAAGGCAAACATGATCCACGTGATCAAGTGAAAAGGATTCACGTTAAAGCGTTGCTTCATTGCCAACCTGCTGCCACCATACGTTGGTAAGCCTCTTGACTATGGGTGTAGAGAACGGATAAAGGAATCGCTTGTTCCTCAAAATTTCCCCAACTCACAAGCAAGGGGTGGGGTTCAACATCCGTTCGAATGGGGTATTCAAAATTTGCGTTTGCAAACATCGATTGAACACTTGGTGTTAATAAATACGCCATGAAAGCTAAGGCATTATCTTGACGTTTTCCATAGCGGGTTAAACCTGCCCCGGAAATGTTAATGTGGGTTCCGCCATCGTTTTGATTAGGGAAAAATACGGATAACGCTTCTGCAACTTGAACTTCACTTTGGTCTTCTGAATTCGCCATACGCCCAAAGTAATAGGAATTCATGATAGCCACATCAGCAAGGCCATAATAAACCGCTTTTGCTTGATCGCGATCATTGCCGATTGGATTGGTACTTCCTGTTAACGGATCGCGAATCGCAAAGTGGTCAACTAAACCTTCTAACCATATCGAGGTCGCCTCTCCACCAATCCGCTCAATCATCGCAGCAACCAAGGATTGGTTGTAAATGTGACTGGAACTACGAACCGCAAGACGCCCTGACCAATCGGGATTTGCAAGATCTTCATACGTCGGCACCACGGAAGGATCAAAGCGATCAGGATGGTAAACAAACATTCTTGCCCGCTTGGTTAAACCAACCCAGTTCAGGTCATCGTCTTTTAAGTAGTCAGGAACCATATCAAACATGGCTTCATCTGGGAATGGTTTTAGAAGGTTTCGTGCTTTCGCCCGGCCCAATCGACCAGCATCAGCTAAAAAAATTAAATCCGCTTGCGTCGAACTTCCTTCGGTTTCTAATCGTGTAAGTAATGGATCGGCATCCAGTTTCACCACATTCACATGGATCCCAGTTTCTTCTTGAAATGCATCAAAAAGGAGTTGGTCAATTTCATAATGTCGATCCGTATAAAGGTTGACCACTTGCCCTTCAACTTGGCAACTGGTCAGCATCGTGAGGATAAAGGTCACGACCCCTAATTGTTTCCATTGCATCGTCTATCTCCAAACGGATAAATCATACGCTGATGGGTAAATTATAACAAAATTAATGATTAAAAAACGCCTTCTTTTTCTGCCCAATCGATAAAGTCATCATAACTCATGCGCTTATCGTAAACCTTATCTTCCGTGATGTAGATGATGCGGTTTGCAACCGTGGCAAGTAGTTCATGGTCATGACTGGTAAACAGGATGACGCCCTTGTAATTAATCATCCCTTTATTAAGTGCAGTAATCGCTTCTAAATCCAAATGGTTCGTTGGTTCATCCATTAATAACACGTTACCAGCGGTCAACATCATCCGCGCAAACATACATCTTACTTTTTCTCCACCTGATAAAACCGTTACTGGCTTTAAGGCTTCTTCTCCAGAAAATAACATGCGTCCTAACCATCCACGTAAATAGGATTCGGTTTGGTCTTTTGAATACGGTCTTAACCAATCCACCAAATGCATCCGTTCTTTAAAGAAGGCACTATTATCTTGAGGTAAATAAGTGGGGATAACCGTAATGCCCCATTTAAACAAGCCTTCATCAGGGGTTTTTAAACCAAGTAAAATCTCAAAAAGTGTTGTCACTGGTTGTGAACTATCCGATAAAATGGCAATTTTTTCTCCACGATGGATGGAAAATGACATCGGTGGAATCATGTTCTTTTTGCTCATCCCTTGGAAATTTAAGACATCTTGACCAAGGTCTTTATCAAATTTAAAATCGATAAATGGGTAACGTCTTGAAGATGGTTTTAAATCTTCAAGCGTGATTTTTTCAAGTTCTTTTTTTCGCGAAGTTGCTTGTTTACTCTTACTTGCATTTGCGGAGAATCGAGCAATGAATTCTTGCAACTCTTTCATCCGATTTTCTTTTTTGGAATTTTCATCTTTGGATTGCTTTAAGATTAACTGACTGGATTCATACCAGAAATCATAGTTGCCAACATACATATTAATTTTTCCATAATCGACGTCAAGGATTCGCGTACAAACTTTATTTAAAAAATGGCGATCGTGCGAAACGATGATGACCGTGTTTTCGAAATTGAATAAGAAATTTTCTAACCAATGCGATGCAACCGCGTCTAGGTTGTTGGTCGGTTCATCCAGAATCAAAATATCCGGATTACCAAATAACGCTTGCGCCAGCAAGACTTTAACTTTCATTTTGCCGTCTAAATCTTTCATCAAGAGATCTTGCTTATCCTCTTTGATGCCAAGGGCGTTAAGTAAACTTCTAGCGTTTGCTTCAGCTTCATAACCGCCCATGTCTCCGTATTCACTTTCCATTTCTGCAGTTTTGATGCCATCTTTTTCATCAAAATCAGGTTTTGCATAAAGGGCATCGATTTCAGCGCGTAAAAGCTTAATCCGAGGAAAACCTAACATGACGGTGTCGACGGCGGTATATGCATTAAACGCGTTTTGGTCTTGTTTAAGGATGGACATCCGTTCTTTTTTATCGCGAAACACATCGCCTTGGGTTGGTTCAATTTCTCCAGATAGAATTTTTAAGAATGTGGATTTACCAGCACCATTAGCACCGATGATCCCATAACAATTTCCCTTTAAAAACGATAAGGAAACATCTTTAAATAAGATTCTTCCTCCGAATTGTAACGATACATTACCGACTTCCAACATGAGCTTTTCCTCCAATGGTTTCAACATACTTGCCGACTTCATACGTAAACTTCGCACTTCCTTTTGAGAAATGGGGTTTAAGTTTTAAGACTTTGGGATATCCAAAACTTTCTCCTGGGCCGTTTGGTCCAATAAACTGGCCGTTAATGACGTAAGGATTGCCACATGCATAGGTTAACGATAATGCCCCTGATTCTGCTGAGTGAGAGACCAAGGATAAAAAGGCTTTCAAAATCACCTGTAACCATTTTGGAAACGACCGAACAATATTCGTTGAAGCCAATCCTGGATGAACCAAGACTGAACTAACATGGTCAAGGACAGGAAAATCAAATAAATTAAGATTCATTTGCAAGACATGATGAAGCATCGCAATCGCAAGTTTACTACCTGCATATTGTTTCATTCTCGGTAAGCGATGGTTAAGCAGCGTATCCTTCCAACGGCCAAACCTTGCTCGATACGATGAATAAGAGCCGACAAAAACTAAGCGCAGATGAGGATTTTTTTGATCCAAATACCCAAGTAATTCCCTTAATAAATAATAGACATTAAAAAAATTCACCCCGGTGGTTTCTGGTAACCCATCGACCGTTTTTTGATCCTTTGGCGGATAGATAATACCTGCATTCAATAAGACAACATCAATTTTTGAATAAGTGCTCTTGATCAGTTCTGCGAAAGCTTTCACCGAGTGAAAAGAGCCTTGATCATAAGGTAAAAGGGTCAGCTTAGCACTGGG
Source organism: Staphylococcus epidermidis (assembly GCA_945870555.1). Taxonomy (GTDB): domain Bacteria; phylum Bacillota_I; class Bacilli_A; order RFN20; family CAG-826; genus UBA970. The sequence goes on from CAMBSI010000012.1 coordinate 16,384, forward strand.
AACATCCTTTAAGATATCTAACCTAGCTTCATTTGCCGTGGTTTGGTTACGACACGCCATTAAGACATGTGCGCCGCGAAAAGCAAGTTGCTTTGCAGCATAAAAACCCAAGCCACTATTCGCCCCAGTAATGAGAATGGTTTTGCCTTTTAAATCGGCAATATGTTCGTTTAACCAAGCAGTATATTTCATAAGTGATACCGCAAAATTTTACCACATTTTGTGGGAAACTTTAATCGTTTTCGTTGCTAGTTTTGACGCCTAATGGCACCGGCAAGACCACTTTGATTTTTTCGACCGTAAATTTCTCAACTTCTAAGACCTCAATATGGAAGGTTTGGTAATCAAACTGATCGCCCACCCTTGCAAATTTTCCAAGGTTAAATAAGACCCATCCACTCACAGTGGCATAATCTGAGGTTTCAGTGAATGGTATATCCAGTTCATTAAAAAACACTTCAATATTTAAATTACCTTCAACTAAATACGTTTGCTCATTTTGCTTGATGATGGGAGGTAGGATGTCATCGGTTTCATCCCAAATTTCACCGACGATTTCTTCAATGATATCTTCTAAGGTAATCAATCCTTCTGTTCCACCATGTTCATCTACCACAATCGCCATTTGTTGTTTTTGCTCTTTAAACAAACCGAGAATCTTTGTTAATGGTTGATTTCTTGGAACAAACAACGGTTGAATGATCATCGATGGGATGTCGAGATTGTCTTGCATTAAAAAGCGTTTGTATAGACGTTTGGTTGGGAGAATCCCAATGATTTTATCCAGGGTTTGGTCATAAATCGGAATACGAGAATAACCAAAGATATCCGCATGTAGTAAAAGATTTTGACTATCTTCTTCGATGTTAAAAGCAAAGATGTCAACACGAGGCGTCATCACTTCATAAGCTTTTTTATCGGAAAAAGTGAGCGTGGAACGAATCAAGTCGCCTTTTTTTTCGTCGATTACACCTTTGGCTTCGATGGAATCGACCATCGTTTCAAGTTCATCATCACTATATCGGTTTCGGTTTTCTTTTCGGTGTTGAATAAACAATCGTCGGATCGGAAAAACAATCAATGAAACCAGAAATACAAATGGGGTAAAGATGATGCGTAAAATTTGTACTGGGTAGACAAAGATTAAACTTAACCTTAAAGCATTTACTTTGCCAACCATTTTTGGAATCAGTTCACCAAAGATCACGATGATAAAAAAGATGAAGATCGCTGCAAGCGTCGATGCAAGATTTGCAAATGGAAGAATAGGTGCTAAGTATTCAACCGCAATCAATGCCGTAATCGCAGAGTTAAAGATATTGACGACACCATTTCCAAACAACAATGCGGCCGAGTATTGATCATACTTTTTGCTAATTGCTAATGCTTTTTTGGCATGGCGATGACCTTGGTCAATTAAGGCTTGTAACCGAATTTGACTCACTGCCGTATAGGCCATTTCTGCAGATGAAAAAAATGCTGAAAATAACAATGCAATCACCATGGAGATAATGAGTAAAAGTAAATTACCCACGAAATACTCCGGTATGCTTCACGAGTTCTTCCATTTGACCAATGATTTCTTCAAGGACGTCTTCCATCGTCACCATGCCAACGACTTGACCATTCGCATCTTTGACAATCGCAACATGGGTTCGGTACTTTTTATAACCTTCGAATAAGTCATCAATCGTTACTTTTGTCGTGACAAAATATGGTTTCTTTACCAAGAGATGTGGGTCCATTTGCCGGTTTTTTTGAAAGTTTTGAAAGAAGGTTCTAACCGACAAAACGCCAATAATGTCCTGCATCGAATCTTTATATATCGGTATACGTGAAAAAGGTGAGGCAATTAATAATTCCGGTAAATCGGATTGATGTAAACTCTTCTCCGATAAAGCATACATTTTTTCTAATGGGGTTAACACGTCTTTGACCGCAGTGTCTGAAAATTCAATTGCCGATTGGATTAACTTCACTTCACTCTCATTAAGGGTTCCTTCTTCATGTTGTTTTTCGACAATCGAAGAAAAGTCATCCTCGGTCATGGCCGAACTGTTAGACGTCTTTTGAAAACGGTTTAGCAGCTTTTTTAGACGTGAAAAAATAAAGTATATCGGAAAAAAGAGAACGCGAAAGATCTCGAATAGAAACGTAGAAAAAAGCGCAGCTTGATTGGGTAATCCCCGACCAATCACTTTCGGTATCGTGTCACAAAAAATATAAAACAATAATGCGGAAATAAAGGTAGAGGTTAAAGTTCCAAGACCATCATTGTCATACAAATTGATAAAGAATAGCGTAGATAGGGTTGATAATAAGACGGAACTCAAATTACTACCAATCACGGTCACAATCACACTATCTTCAAAGTGCTCAATTAAGTAAAGTGTTTTTTTCGCTAACGGGGATTTTTCAGAAAGAACTTTGATGCGAATGGGATCTGCTGCCGCAAAAGCGGTTTCGGCAAGGGAAAAATAACCCCCAAATATTAGAATGAGGGTGAGAATTATCCAAGACCAAGGATCACCAATCGTCATCTTATTTGTTGTTCCTCACTTCATCACTTGATGACAATGCCGGCAACGTGGTTCATAAGCCTCGGCAGCACCAACTTTAATGATGGGGTCGGAATAATGAGCAGGTTTTCCATTAATAATTCGTTGGGTTTTGGTTGCTGGTGCACCACAAACTACGCAAATCGCCGTTAGCTTAAGCACATCTTCTGCAATCGTCATTAACGATGCAGTAATTGGAAATGGTTCTCCCCGAAAGTCTGTGTCCAAACCGCCGAGAATAACCCGAATACCTTTTAAGGCTAATTTTTGGGATAAATCAATAATGCCTTTATCTAAGAATTGAACTTCATCCACCGCAATTGCGAAGGTTGATGAATCCAAATAATCAAGGATATCTTTACTTTCTTTAATCGCAATCGACTTAGCTTTTAAATTAGAATGAGACACCACTTCATCGCTTGAATAACGAATATCCATTGCGGGTTTAAAAACAAGAATTTTTTTCTTGGCATATTCTAAACGTTTGATCCGGCGAATTAACTCTTCGCTTTTACCGGCAAACATAGGTCCACAAATCACTTCAATCCAACCAGGACGGGATACAATTTCCATCATGCACTCCTACTTTTGGAAAGCCTTAGACCAAGGAAGGAAAGGAATTTCTTGCTGTGGCAAACCTTTTTTCGCCATTAAATCATCAATTAATTTTTTCGCTCTTTTTAAAGAAAGTTCTGATTTCACTTTAAAAACAAGTGGAATTAATTGATACATTTTTTTATCCGAGGCGTCATCAACTGGAATTGGACTATCTTTATAATCTTCTGGATTGAGCGCCAAGTATAGTTTTAAACCTTTTCCTGCAATGGTAATCTTCACATATTCTTCTTTATGTAGTCTAAACATTTCACCGACATTTGAGATACGGGATTTGACTTGGAAGCTTAACAAGTAATTCTTTAACTCATCATAGTGATTCAAAACCACGGCTTCTGCTTTTGCCATTCTTTCTTGAAAGGGAATGCGAATGATTTTCTTCTTTCCTGTTCTTGTCACACCTACTTCAGGTGGAAGTACCGATTTAAACTGATCTGCTCTTTTTTCGTTATCAGGAGCCTTTGCATTCTTTTTTCTTAAAACTGGAATCGATAACGTTTGGTTTGAATAATCTCTTGCCATGTTCGATGAAATCACGCTTGGCTCGTTATTTAAAGAACCTTTAGGCAAACGTTCGATCGCTTCTGCAATCATCCGTTTGACATCCTCTGCTTTTAATCCTGGTTCACGCGTGACTTGATTCTTCACTTCATTCGCAACCAATCCCAATACCACAGTTTCAGTTAACCCAACATTTGCTTTTGGTAATTTTGCTTCAATGATGGAAGCCACATCGGTTTCACTTAATGTTTTAACTGGAGCAGCGACAACTGGTTTTGGCATACGGTCGATCGCTTCAGTAATCATCCGTTTGACATCCTCTGCTTTTAATCTTGGTTCGCGCATGACTTGATTCTTCACTTCATTCGCAACCAATCCCAATACCACGGTTTCAGTTAACCCAACATTTGCTTTTGGTAATTTTGCTTCAATGATGGAAGCCACATCGGTTTCACTTAATGTTTTAACTGGAGCAGCGACAACTGGTTTTGGCATACGGTCGATCGCTTCTGCAATCATCCGTTTAACATCCTCTGCTTTTAATCTTGGCTCGCGTGTGACTTGATTCTTCACTTCATTCGCAACAAGGCCATTAATTACATCCATCGAATCGGCAGGTTTGATGGTTGCTTGATGCTTTTGAATGATGGATAAAATGTGTTGGTCATCAACTTGAGGTTGAACCGTTTGAATTGG
>CAMBSI010000013.1 GCA_945870555.1 Staphylococcus epidermidis
GCGATCGTCGATTGGTACGTCTTTTCAAAAGGTGGCGATATCGTCATCGGAAACTTACCGACTTGTAAATGCATGCCTAGATAGTCGATTTCAAGGCCTCTACCTGGAATTTCTTTGATCATCACAGGTAAGGTTGCTAGGCTACTAAAGTGTTTACTAATGGATTTTGCTAATGGATGATTTGAGTTTCGTTCTGCACTCACGACGATTGGTAAAAATTGAGCTTCATCGGTTTTCTTTTCAAAATAAACGCCTACCACTTTTGGTTTGCCAGTGGTTAAGGTTCCCGTCTTATCAAATGCAACGATGTCAATCCGTCTTAACATGTCGATATAACGACCACTCTTAATCAAGATGCCTTTTTTAGCAGCATGCGATAAGGTTGAAAGTAATGCTGGTGTAATCGATGCAACCAATGCACAAGGTGACGCAACAACGAGAACGATCACACCCCTGCGAAACGCCTCATCGGTGGTTAACCACCCAAATAAAGGGGTGGCAAAAATGACAAATAAAGACAAGAGAATAACCACATAAACATAGATTTTCTCAAAGAGGGAAATTCGTTTTTCTGCTTTGGTTTTTTCTTCTTGAGCCCGTTTGACTAAATTAATCATCTTCTGGACAATCGATTGGGTTGGATCTTTGGTCACCAACACTTGAATTGTCGAATCGATACAAATCGATCCAGCAAACACAGCATCACCGATGAGCTTTTCAACGGGATTAAATTCTCCCGTAATCGACGATTGATCTAACGACGCACCACCTAATTGAACCACGCCATCAGCCGGCACTTGTTGTCCTGGTTTAACAATGACAACATCGTTAATTTTTAAATCCGCAATACTGACAATCGTTTCTTCTTTGCCAATTAATCGTAATGCTGTTTTCGGTGCAACTTTAAGCAAACTCGTGAGCGCTTTTTCCGTTTGAGCGGTTGCAAATTCTTCAAGCACGCCACTGACGGCAAAGATGAAAATGAGAAAAGCGCCTTCTGCAAAATCACCGGTTGTAAATGCAGCCAGCGCTGCGGCAATCATTAAAAATTCAACGTTGAGTGCTTTTTCTTGAATGGTTTTTGTAAACCCTTCCACTGCTTTAAAAAACCCACCTGTAAAAAATGCAATGCCCCAAAACCACGGACTCACCGATGATCCGCTGGTAAAGGTTGCAATCACCATCATCACAAAAGACAGGATTGCTGCACTGAGCTCCCAAACAAGTCGTTGATCGGTTCGTTGTAGTTTTGTTTTCATCGCTTTAATTATATCAAACTCAACGTGGTTCCTTACGATTAGATGTTTGAATCAACATTAAACTCAAGTGGACGATTGGATGGATTCCAAGAAGGTGTCCAGGTCGTGGGAATGGTGGAACCCTCAAATTGAATCGTTAATGCGTCACATCCATAGAAGGCAAAATGGCCAACAAATTCAACATGCTCACTGATCCACACAGTGGTTAAGTCTCTTGCGAGGGCAAAAACACCGTCTTCGATTCTTTCTAGCGTAGAAGGAAGGGTTAAAGACGTTAAATTGGTTAAACCATAAAACGCATACGCACCAATAATTTCTAAACCTTCAGGGAGTGTAAGTGTTGTCAGATTGGCAGCACCAAAAAAAGCATATGGTTCAATCGTGACAAGTGAAGTAGGTAAATCAATCGTCGTTAACGCAATGGTTTGGCGAAAGGCGTTCGTGCCAATGGAAGTGACAGGCCCAAGAATCTGAACATCTTGAAGTGATGTAGCTCCAGAAAATAAGTGACTAGGAATTCTGGTGATTTGTGATGGAATGATGATGGATTCCAACACGGTGTTGTTTGCAAAAACCCCTTCACCAAGGGAGGTCAAACTATTGGGAAGGGTGATTGCGGATAAGGGTGTTCCATTAAAGGCATTTGTGTTGATGGATGTTAATCCGTCAGGAAGTTGAATTGAAGTTAACGATAAATTGTTTTGGAATGCAGAAATACCAATATAGGTCACCGTTTCAGGAATCTCAATTGTGGATAACGAGGTGTTGTTCATAAACAAATAATCCGCGATTTCATCGAGTGTGTCTGGAAGATCAATCGTGGTCAAGCTTGTGTTGTTTCTAAATGCGCTATTTCCAATATACTCAATGCCATCATGTAACGCGATCGAGGCGAGTTGGGTTGCATTATGAAAGGCATATTCACCAATCCAATCAACATGAGACGGCACAACAAAAGAAGAGAGTGATGAGGCATTTTCTAAAAAATATGGAGGTAAATATGTCAATTGATTCGATAGGGTCATATCGGTTAATTGGGTGTTATTGGCAAAAGCACCTTGACCAACATTTACCACCGAATCTGGCATGACCAAGCTTGTGATGACTTGATTTCCAGCAAAGGCATAAGCGCCAATCGTTTCAAGTTGATTGGGAAGGGACACGTCACTTAAATTTGAATTGATATAAAAACTGTAATTTCCAATACTGTTGAGTTGGTCAGGTAAATCAATCGTTTCTAAAAGGTTTGCGTTGGCAAGGAATGATGAAGGGATGGCTTCTACATCCGATGGTAAGCGAATCGTTTGAAGTTGAGGATTATTCGCAAACATGCCAACCGATAACGGGACCCCATCTTCTAAATAAACCTCTTGAAGATCGGTATTAAATGCAAAAGCAAATGCGCCAATATTGGTAATGTGATCGCCAATATAAACCGTGGTGATGGATGTTGACGCAAACGCATAGGATCCAATGGAGGTGACAGGTAAGTTATTCAGTGTTTTAGGAATGACCACATCGGTGTCTGAGGAACGATAATCCGTGATTTCAACCACACCATTTGATTCAAGATAGGAAAATTTAATGTCTTCCGTTGGGATTGCATACGCAACCAAGGAAAATCCAAATAAACCCAAGCCATATAAAGTCAGCATCAGGTGGTTTTTATTGCGAATTTGGATGAATAGGATAACGCCCGTTCCGGCAACAAATAAGCCAATCACAAATAAAGCAATCAATGGAAAATAAGTGACCCCGTTTAAGTACGGTAGAACCGCAGATAATGGAAGAAAAATGGTTAACCCTAGATACAAGCCAATTTGATGAAATTGAGCAACCCAACCGGGCTTATACCAGTAATAATCACGATCCATCCAATAAAGAACCATCAAGGCAAAAGAAAGGATAAACAAGCCAATCCAAAATAGATTCGCAAATAATCCAGCAATGAAACCAACCATCGCGATGAATACAAAAGGATAAAACGTATGTGGACGGGGTTGAGTTTGCTTAACTTTAAGGACGGAGAGAAAATGTCTTTGTTTCGCACCTTTTTGATAGTTGGTTAATGCTTGATCATAATCAACCACACCACCTTCACCAAGTTCAAATTTTAAACCTCGTGTGAAGTGTGCATTATCTCCATAAGTAAAAGGTTGGTTTCGCTTTGTTTGCTTCATACATTAATACGCGTAGAGCACAAGGGTTATCCCAATACCCAACACCAACACAGTCATGAGAAAGAGAATCAAAATCACCTGTTTTGGAATTTGATGATCAAGCACTTTGGTATATGCGGTGTAATAATCTTCTTTTGGTTTTTTGCCTACAAAAATTAGAAAGAAAGTTTTTAATCCGTGTAGGAGTGGGGTAAAAATATTCTTGTTATACACAAACATCGACCATGAAAGCGTGAGTTGTAAAGCAAAGACTAACCAAATACCGTCTGCCATTGCTTTTAATGAGTAATCATCTTGCCACCACAAAGAAAAAAGAAACATCAACGCCAAAACAAATCCATTGATGAGTGGTATGATCCACCACCATTGTTTGATGTCAGAACCTTTAGGTTGTTGGGCGGTTTGTTTTTTCATTGAACATTCTTAGCTTCCATTAATTTAAACATAATTTGCATCGCAGCATAATAGTATTTGTTGGGATATTGAAGTTTTGGTCTTAACGCATAAACCTTTTTGGTTGGTAATTGCCCAAATTGAATCGTCACCATCGCTCGGTTATTAAGGGAGAAATTGACAATCTGATCGAGGTTTTCTCGCTCTTTTTGGTTCCAGGTCTCAACTGTTTTGACCACCATGGTGAGTTCATTCAAGATATGGGTGGTCTTAGGGAATGACAATTTGATTTGTTGAAAATCCCTTTCTAAGTCTTCGCCATAAGGATTCAACGAGGGTTCTTTTAGTTTGATGATCCACGCCACTGTTGTTCCCGTGCGTTTGACATAAGGTAACTGCGCGTAAACTTGATAATAAATCTCGTGGGTAGGCCTTTCGATGCCTTTTTGAAATCCATGCGTTAGGATGGTGGTCTTGAACGATTCCGACATCGGCAAGGTTTTCACGGAAAAGGGTGGTTGTTCTTCCTGTATCATCCGAAAGTAGTGATAATGCATGTTGATGGAAAACATGATTTGGCGAAAGATAAAGAATACGACCATCAAACCGATCAATAATAAGAAGACAAGCGTTTGCAAATCTTGAAAACCAGGTTGGGTGTATGCAAGTAAGAATAAAATAAGCGTGATGATAAAAAGTATGCTAACCAGACCAATGAGAAGCCAACGTTGGTTTTGATATTTTTTTAATGAAGGATTTAGGCGACGGGTTGCCATTGACCGTAAATGGTAATTGCAAGGGTGCGTGTGAAGATTTCACCATCTGCATACCAATCTCCAGTACCATTAGCACGACTATTCCAACCGATAAAGGTATAACCAGAAACAACACCAAAATCTGCTGGGAAATTACCACCGTATTCAATGACCGTTCCATACGTGACCGTTCTTGAACTTGGATTACTAATCGTTCCAGTGCCTAATGGGTGATTTGCTCTAAAGGTAACCACAGCTTTGATAGCAGACCAGTGCGCGTAAATGACAAAATCTTCAAAAACCGATGATGGCAACGCATTAATGCCTCGGTCTCCCGGTCTTGTTCCTTCGTTATTTGGGAAGTCTGCTAAGATTTGATCATATAAAAACCAACCACGGAACGTGTAACCTGTTTTGGTGGCTTGTGGTAACACAAACGTTTGTCCTGGATTGAATTGTGTTGGGTATTCTAATGCTGCAATTTCTCCGCCGTTTAAGTTATAGACAATGTTTTTTATCGTGGTATCAAACTTTGCATATAGAAGTAGAGAACGTTCCGGCATGATGTCAACTTCAAAATCCCATTCAATCGTTCTTGCATAATCTGTAAACCAACCACTGAAATCAAATCCAGGGCGCGATGGATCTTCAGGTCTAACCAGTAAATTACCAACTTCGACATCAAAATATGTATCGGCGGTCGTAGCACCATTATTGGCAGTAAAAAAATAGACGTTATATTCGGGATCTAATGAACTTGATCCATTACATGAACTCAAAAGGATGACACTCGCCGCAAATAAAGGTAAATAGAAAGATGAACGTTTCATTTATTTGGATCCTTTCTTTTCTGCAGCGATCAGTTTTTGATAAGCTTCTTTCATGCTGGAAAATTCGGCTGCATTTGCAAAAACATAATGGTCATCCGATAAGTTTTGTAATAAAGGCCTATCTAAGCGATAATTGACTGGTTTTGGTTGATAGTGAATACGTTTTCGATTCTTTTCATAATCTGGATCCGGTTGAGGAATCGCGGACAATAAGGAAACTGTATATGGGTGCATTGGACGTTTAAATAATTCTTCTGAAGTCGCCATTTCAACCACTTTACCGTTATACATGACCGCAATCCGATCACAAAAGAAACGGACCACCGATAAATCGTGGGCAATAAATAAGATGGTTAATCCTAATTTTTCTCTTAAGGTGAATAACAAGTTAATGATTTGAGCACGAATCGAGACGTCTAAAGAAGAAATCGGTTCATCTGCGATAATCACATTCGGATTCATGATTAAGGCTCTTGCAACCCCAATCCGTTGGCGTTGACCACCTGAGAATTCATGAGGATAACGTGATGCATATTCTGGGGATAAGCCAACGAGTTCAAGAACTTCTGCGACTTTCTTTTCAATATCGGCCTTTTTTAACTTGCCTTGAATCACTAAACCTTCACCAATAATTTCTTTTACGGTCATCCGTGGATTTAAAGAGGAAATCGGATCTTGGAAAATCATTTGCATCTTTTGTGATTCACGAAGAGTGTCTGCCGATTGGTTAACGCGTTTTGCTTCGTGGAGTTTTTGTTTCAACTCTTTGATTTTTAAAGCATTATCGAGCTTGATTTTTTCAATATTGGATTTAATCTTGGGATCATTCAAAAAGGTTTGATTATCTTTTGGTAACTTCAATAAACTTAACTTCAATTCGGATTGAATGAGATTAATTTTCATTTGAATGGTGGAAATAAGTTGAGAATACTTTTGATCCACTTTGGTTTTTTCAATCTTAAAGGACTGTTTATTTGGCACTTCGAGTGTTTTTAATTGTTTTGAAAATTTTGCTCTAATCTTTGCCGTTGCAAGATTCTTTTCTTTTGCATAATTCGCAATCAGGTTTGCGACCACTTGCTTGGTTAAAACGCTTTTTGCATTTTCTTCAATTTGTGGTTTATACGTGGATTCTAAGGATTTTAATTGTGCTTCATAATCCTGTTTAAGTGTATAAATGCGTTGATCAATCGTGGTTTGTTGTAGTGCAGCCGAATCTTTTAACCCATCTAACTTCGTTTCAAACTTTGTTTTTGCAATCTTAATTTCGTTTTTATATTTTAATAAAGCGTCGTTTTGTAGACCTAATTTTGCCTTCATCACTTTTTGATTAAACTCAAAAAGAACTGTTTGTAACTCAATTTGTTGCATCGCTTTGATTTGATACAAATCTGCCCGGTATTGATCAAAGTGTTTGCTGATGGATGCAATCTCTTGGTTCTTTTCCTTCATGAGATTGGCGATATCTACTTTTAAAGATTCAATTGTGGCATGGGCTTCTTTTTTCAAGGCAATACTTTTTGTTTTGGTTGGATTGAGCGCGTTGATTTCATTCAGCATGCTTTTCTTTAAGCGTTCGATTTCATTCGTAATGCCCATATACCCTGCACTAATTGGGATGTTGTTAAGCGTCACAGATCCATCTGTAGGTTGATAGAGTTTAATGATCGTACGACCTAATGTGGTTTTGCCAGAACCCGATTCACCAACAACGCCAAATACTTCACGTTTAAAAATATCAAAGGTGACACCATCAACCGCAGGAATCATCAATTTTCGTTTACCAGATCCAACCTGAAAATACTTCTTGAGGTTTTTTACTTGTAATACTTTTTCTTTAAAATCAATCATGTTAGCCATAATTACTTCAATTTACCCCTGTTTTTTTGTAAGGTTAAAACCGCTTCTGGTAAGGTAACTTTCGGTGCGTCTGGATGGAGTAACCAGGTTGCTGCAAAATGAGTTTCAGAAACCTTAAAGAACGGTGGTTGTTCTTCATAATCAACTTTCATCGCGTATTTATTACGTTCTGCAAACGCATCACCTTTAGGTGGGAAAATCATGTTGGGTGGGGTTCCAGGAATCGCATCTAAACGATTGCTGGTCGCTAAATTTGGCATCGAGGATAATAATGCCCAAGTATAAGGATGTTTGGGGTCGTAGAAGACTTCTTCAGCTTTACCTACTTCAACGATTTTACCTGCATACATGACTGCAATACGGTCTGCCATGTTGGCAACAACACCTAAATCGTGGGTGATAAAAATAACCGATAATTTGCGGTCAATTTTTAATTGATTAATTAATTCCAAAATTTGTCCTTGGATGGTCACGTCAAGGGCGGTGGTTGGTTCGTCACAGATGAGAATTTCTGCATTGTTTGCTAATGCGATGGAAATAACGATCCGTTGTCTCATCCCACCAGAAAATTGAAATGGAAATTGATAGTATCTTTTTTCTGCATCGACGATGCCGACTTGCGTCATCAATTCAACGGCGCGTTTCTTTGCCAAATCTTTTGGCATCCCACTCTTGAAAATCAAAGATTCGGCAATTTGTTGCCCAACGGGTTGAATCGGATTTAAAGAACTCATTGGATCTTGGAAAATCATCGAGATTCTCGAACCACGAATTTCGTGGAACAATTCTTCTGGTATCTTGGTTAAATCACGGTTTTGATACATGATTGAACCATTTTCATAAATGGAGTTTCCTGCTAATAAGCCAATAATCGCGCGTGAGGTAACACTTTTTCCCGATCCTGATTCACCAACAATCGCCAAGGTTTCACCGCGGAATAAATCAAAAGAAACGCCGCGAATGGCTTGAAGGATGCCATATTGGGTTTTAAAAGAAATCGCTAAATCTTTAACTTCTAAAATTTTTTCTGCCATGTTATTCGACCCCCCGTAGCGAAGGATTGAACGCGTCACGTAATCCGTTACCAAATAAGTTAAAGGCAATCATGAGAATGGCGATATATAATGCTGGGAATAATAACAAATATGGATAGGATTGCATTTGTTGTTGACCTTGGTCAATCAATAAACCAACACTAATTGCTTCTTGGTAGTTAATGATGCCGAGGAATGAAAAAGAAGCTTCTGTAAAGACGAAGGCAGGAATCGCCAATGCGTAAGAGGTGACAATTAAACCTAAGGTGTTTGGAAGAATGTGTTTGAACATAATCCGGGCATCATTTGCACCTAACGTTCGAGCAGCAAGAACATATTCACGGTTTTTAAAGCGATAGAATTGAAGTCGACCGGTTCCATAGGACCCAAGCCACCCAGTCGCTGTAAACGCAAAAATAATGACCCACAAATCGTTTCCAAAACGTAAAGTCAGTAAGGTTAAAACGGAAAGGAATGGAATCGATGCAACAATATCAACAAATCGGTCAAAGAGTAAATCTAAGAGTCCTCCATAATAACCAACCACGGAACCAATCGTTAAACCGATCACCGCGTTGATGACAACGACAAGTAATGCAATCGTTAAGGAAAGTCTTGCACCACGCCATAATTCAGTAAATAAGTCTTGACCATCACGGGTTGTGCCAAACCAGAAATAGGTATCCCCTGGTTCTTGACCAATTGACATCATAAAACGGTTCACACGCACTTTATATTGAAGGAATGGTTCACTTGGGTTCGATGCGTTAGGGGATTCAATAATCGCGAGAATATCAATAATATAATTCTCAGAGAGGAATTGTTCAAATTGATCACGGGTTAAGGTTTCGGTAACAGAAGCAAGTGGATCTCTACCTGCGTCTAAATCAGCAAAATAGGTTGGTGGCATATAACTTTGGATGTAGTTGGTGTAAAGATAAGAGTCAACACGAACGGTTAATTCGCTGACATCAAGCCAATCGGGGTGATTGACATCCTCAACGAGTTCTTCGGGGAATCCGGATAGGATAATGCCTTCACCGAATGTGCTGTTTGCCATCGCATTAAGGAAACGTTTACCGACTTTGATTTCTCTTGAACCATCAAAAATCCCAAAATTTTCCAAGAATTGGATTTTTGGTTCTAAATATGCAAATCGCAACGCTTCGTTTGGGGCGGTTTGTGGAAGATTATATGGATTTAAAAACGGACCAATCGTGACAAAGGCAAGAATCCCTAAAATAATATAAAAAGCAGAAAGAGCGCCCTTGTTCTTTTTAAACCGATTCCAAGAGTCCTTATAGTAACCAATTTCCTTGGTTTTTAATGGCTTATCTTGAATGTATACATCCTTGGTGTGAACCAAGACAAATTTATTTTTATCCATACTCATGATGAAATTTTTCCACTTCCAACGCGAATACGTGGATCCACTAACGTATAGGAGATATCGCCAGCAATCGACGACGCTAAACCAACAAATTGACCAAACGCGTTAATTAACATTAACATTGGATAATCCGCGGGTATGGAGTTAAATGCATCGAGATAGATTCTTCCTGTGCCATCGACACGGAATAATCGTTCCGTAATTAAACCACCGTTGATGATGCCAATAATACCAATAAAGATACCTGGTAAAAACGGAACCAAGGCGTTCTTTAGGGCATGCCGGAAGGTTGCTTGACGTTGCGTTAAACCCTTTGAACGAGCCAACAACATATAATCTTGGGTTAATTGTTCCGTTAACTCTGCGCGGACACTTCGGGCTAAACCGGGAATGCCAACGATCGTCATGACCGTCACAGGAAGCACATAGGTCGAAATCCCATACCAAAAATCTTCGCCAAATTGGGTTGCAGTCGCTACCACATGACTTGGTACGAGGTTCCATTCAAAGAAGAAAAAGTATTGCGCTAAGACAATGACAACGAAATAAGGAACGGAAATAAAAATCATGATCCCAATTGAAATGACGGTATCAATCCATTTATTTTTGTAAAGGGCTGCTAATACCCCCAAACCAATAGATAGAGGAATGGATAAGAAATAAGGAACAATATTAATTTGAATTGATGCAGGAATTTTTGAAAAATAGTAAATGCCAACGTCCATAAATTTTTGTCTAGAAAAACCAAAAGAACCTTCAGTAAAAATGTTTCGAATCCAAATAATAAATTGAATCGGAATCGGTTGATCCCAACCTTCTTTTGCTTTTAAATTTTCATACCACGCTGGATCACCAAATGGATCTAAATATTGATCTGGCATTAATTTGATGAAAACAAAGAACAAGAAAACCGTAATTACGAAGGTAATTAGCATCAAACCAGTGCGTTTAAGAATGTAATTAAGCATTGATCTTTTATATCCTCTGTTGAATGAAATTAATGAAATTATTATACCTTAATCAACGTAATTAATTAATCCTTTTAATAATTTTATTAACCACTACTCTTTAGAAGAAATACGCCTAGGTTAATAAATTAATCTAGGCGTATTTGATAAATATACGAAACGATCAACTATGCAGCGACTAATGCTGGAACCGCGAAGGAGTTAAATAAACCGTTCGCAAAGTCTGCATCGGTGCTTAAGAAGCGGTAACGGGATGCTCCCCAACCAAATGCGGTGGAGTATTTTGGCCATAAGATTTCAACGTTTTCTGCATATAAGGTTGCAGATTGTAAGGTTGAGGTTGGGATGACTGGCATTTGTTCGAAGAATACTGCTTCAAACGCTTGAACCACATTCCAAACTTCTTCGGTTGCACCAGGGAATGGAGCAACAGCAGAACCATCATATGGGTTATCTAAGATAAACATATTGTTTGCTAAATCGAGGATACTTCCAGTATAAATACCAGCAGCCTTGGCACCATCTTCTTTTAGTGCGTCATATAATGCTGCGTGACCTGGGTTGACATATTGTAAGACATCATCTTCATCTAATTCTTGTTCATAGATGAAATCTTCACCTAAAGATTCAAGGAATTCTAACGTGACAGATAAATCGATATTGAGTGGAGCATTCATCCAGGATTCTGGATCTTCACTTAAATCAACTTCCGTTGCAATACCAGCTTCATCAAAGGTTGATGCATATGGTAAGTTTAAACCGAAGCCAGCAGCACCGATGGCGGCACCAATAAAGGCGATACCAGGATATTGCCAATGAACACCAGTAGAACCACCAAATCCTAAGTTAATCATGAGTAAGTCGAAGTCCCATGCAGCACGGGCGGCAGCGGTTGCTGCACTCGTACTCGAGACAACGTTAACGATTAATTTGTCTGGTGAGACGGTGTTCGTGTTGAATAAGGTTTCATAGGCGTTCTTAATCCAGTTGGCTAATGATAAGTTTAAAGCGTTGTCGCTAACGATCAGCTTTAAGTTAATTGGGCCCGTTAATGCTGGATATTCAATACGGAAATCTGCAAGTGCAGCTTCGAATAAATCAACTGCTCTTTCTGGGTCAAAACCGAATGTTCCTTCGGTGATACCAAAATCTTCTAAATTTTGTTCATGTTGAGGAGATTCCATATAGTAGAGTGGATCTTGGGTATAAGCTTTAATATCTTGTGGAACTGGTAAAACGGATGGGGCGTTAGGAGCATAAACCGTGCTGTTATAGAGTGAACGGTTGAAACCGAAGAATAAGGCTTGGCGGAAACGTTCATCAGATGTGATTGGGCTCTTTTGGTATGGATCAGTTGTCTTGGATGATGGAGCAGTGTTTACAATGACATATTGTGGATAACCAGACCAACTTGTTTTTACATTTGGATTTTCTGCATATTCCGTATAGAATTCACCAATTAATCCAACCGAAGACAATTGGCCGTTTTCAAATAATGCCATGTTGTCAGCAGGAGTTGCGGTAAATTCATAAACGACAGACTTATATGTGACGACATCTTTATAAATGTAATCGAAATTCTTGTTCATCACCATGCGTTGGTTTTCATCCCAAGACTTTGTGATATAAGCACCATAGGAGCGATATGGGTTCGCTGGCGTACCATAATTTGAGTTCGTTCCATCGGTCAATGACGCTGCATAGATCGTTGGGTGGACTAAATTCATGTTACCGAAACCTAAAGCACTGGCTTGAGACATGGATTCCCAAGTTGTGATGGTGAAGGTGAAGTCATCAACGACTTCAAAACCTACGGTTGACCATTCGACTGGAGCTTCTAGAGTTTGTTTACGATATTCAGATGCACCGGAGATTGGATAACCGTTTTGGTTATCAGCATCCTTATAGTAGAGCGTTGAACGGAAGTTATTTTGAACTGGGTCTAAGAATTGCTTTAATGTATATTCAAACGTGCTTGCAGTGACTTGCGTGCCATCTTCGAAGAAAATATCTTCTCTGATTTCATAAGTCCATTCGGTTGACTTGATTTGTGATGCACCTTCGCGGTTATATAAACCATCGATTGTGTGATCATCGCCATCGATGTCGGTTGGGAAACCGGTTGCACCAAGGGTAATCCAAATATAGTCTAATGCTTCGATACTGTATTCATTTGATTCAATTTTGGAAAAGTCACCAATAAAATCCGCAACCCCGTTTTCAATCGCTTTTGCCCAGTCAACTTCGGTTGTGAATAAGGCGGTACCCATATCATCCATTAATGAGTCTTCGTGAGACATTTCATAAGTTAATGGGTTAAGGATGGTACGACCAACAGATGGTAAGGTTGAGAAATACGTTTCATTATCGGTGTACGTGATGGTCTTTGAGTCTAATGGTTCCCAATAAGCATTAAGGGTTAAATTTTGACTTCCAACAAATGGGAAACCAACTGCTTCTGGTTCTAACCATGTTAAGCCGGCGGTTCCTCTGAACCAACCACCAAAGGAATAACCCGCACGAGTAGGAACAGCTGGAGCAGCAACCGCTGTGTTTCTAGAAACAACCACTGGAGATACTGCCGATCCACCCTTTGCATTAAAGGTGACGGTCACATTATCAACAACAGAAGATGAAGCACTAGAAGACGACGCACTAGAAGATGACGCACTAGAGGACGACGCACTAGAAGACGTACTTGTGCTAGACGACTGCGAAGTCGTACTAGTCGTTTGCGATGAGGGTGACGATGATGATGGTGTCACACCACATGCAGAGAGAACAATGGCAAATAAAGTTAGGAAAAAACTAGACTTAACTTTAGAATGCATATAGCACCTCCATATGAATTGAAAATAATTATACATAAGATTTGAAAAAAAATGTAAATTTATGTTTTTGGATATTTTTAAAAACAAACAAAGTGGGAATGAAAAGGGTTGAAAACATTGTATCTATGCTACTTTTAAAGTCCTTGACTTTGATTTATGAAAACGCTTTCAAGGTTGATTGAACTGCGGTATTTTCATGGTTTATTCTTAAATTTATTAAAAAAATGAGTTTAAAAATTGAAAGAACGCATTTTCAATAGTTGTATTATTTAGTAAGATGGTGAATAATTTATCAAAAGATTTGGAGGATTTTTATGAAGCGACCTTTTTCGATATACATGGTTCTCTTTGCTTCTTTATTAAGTGCATGTAGTGAAGCGACGGTTTCGGATTCACTTTCGAGTGTGATCAGTTCCACTAATGAATCATCCGAAACATCCGATGCATCAACCTCTTTGGAAAGTACTTCAATGGATTCCTCTGTTGAAGAAAGTTCCTCGTCGTCTTCTTCATCTAGCTCATCAAGTTCGTCGAGTGCTGCTCCATCTTCCAGTTCACCGAGTTCAAGTTTAACGAGTCAAGACCGCGTTGTTATCGATCTTGCATCGGTCTCATATACATTAGGTATGACCTTACCATCACTAGGGCCTAATCGTAGTGCGATGACGTGGGTTTCGAGTCATCCAGACATCATTTCTTCAAAGGGTGCGTACGTCAACCTAACGTCTTATGAAGAGGCTGTCGATGTCACCCTCACGTTATCTGCCAGACACGGAAGTGTAACGGGAACTCGCGAATTTGTTGTCAATGTTCAACCCACACCAGAACAAATGTTAACGCGACAAGTATTACTGCCTTTTGTAAACACCTCAGAAGAGTATCTTGTGGTGGATCAAACTGAGGTTCCTGTATATTTCACAGAAACCGGAACCATCCCTTATATGGATGTGGCTACCTTTATGGAAATGGTTGATGGTGCGATTGATTTTGACTTATTAACCTTTACTGAAGAGGAAGATATTTTCACGGTTGCGTACACATTAGAAGACGAAGACGAAAATCAAGAACCCATCTTTTACAACTACGAAGCAATCCTTGATTTTGAGTTAAACACTTTTTCCGTTGAAGATTTTAGTTTTTTCGGAAATTATGTGAAGGCCACGGAAACGGATTTTTCTGATGGTCTGGTTTTCTTAGGTGGAATTGG
Organism: Staphylococcus epidermidis; assembly: GCA_945870555.1. Classification (GTDB taxonomy): domain Bacteria; phylum Bacillota_I; class Bacilli_A; order RFN20; family CAG-826; genus UBA970. The sequence goes on from CAMBSI010000013.1 coordinate 14,708, forward strand.
CAATGACGCACAATTGGTGACGATCCCACTTAATGATTATCGGATTGACCTCGTCAGGCATAATGGCGAATACATGATGCCAATCTCGATTTTAAACTTATTGTTTTTAAACGCATTATATTATGATGTGTATTATAACGGCGATAAAATCTATGGTTTTGACACCTTTACTGCGCTTGACAGTACCAGTCCGGTTTTAACAGAAATGAAAACAAGTAGTTTTAACACCGCAACCATGGCGCTTGATCTACGTCACGCTACTTATCATTTCCTTGCCTTGGCTTTTGATTATTTTTATGGTTTGAAAGACGATAAAGAAATTGATTCTTTTTATGATTATTTAGAACCGTATGCGGAGAAAATTCTTACGGGAACCGATAAGACTTTATATTCTGGTTTGTTTAGTTTTGTTTATGGTTTGGATGATTTACATTCTTCGCACGAAGCGCCGGGTTTCTATGAAGCGACTTCTTATACGTTGCCTTTAACTTCGTTGAGTCAATTAGGGCGAAACACACAAAACTATTATCAAGGGTACTGGGCAATTCAGGATTTGATGGAAGCAGCATACGGAGCAAATCCAAACGGATCTCCGGTTAACCCACCATCGCTTCGTTTAATCGACAACAATACGATTGCGATTATATTTTTGACAAACTTTACTGTTGATACACCGGATGAAGTCAATGCACTTCTTGAAACGCTTCCCGAAACGGTTCAAAGCGTTGTTATCGATCTTTCTTATAACGGTGGGGGTAACGTGGGGGCTGTCTTCCGCTTGCTTGGGTATATGACCGAGGAAACGATTCAATATAGTTCGATGAATCCTGCAGACGGTTCGGCTGCTACTTATTTTTATGAAAGTGATTATGTCGCTTATGACTACGAATGGTTTGTCATGACCTCATCGGTGACATTTAGTGCGGCAAACTTAATGGCAGCGATGGCAAAAGAAATGGGAGTTGCAACGATTATTGGTACCAAATCGTCGGGTGGTGCTGCTTCGATTGGATTGTTTGTCACGCCAGACGGAACTATTCTATTGAGAAGTACGAACAACGTCTTTGCAAACGTGACTGTCGATGAAAACGAAAATCGCACTTATACAAGTGTAGAAAGTGGTGTTGTGGTTGATTATAACCTCGATAATCCATTTAATAATGTGTCGATTGCCACGCTCATCAATCAAATTAACGCCGAAACACAACCAATTTAATTCATCTTTAAAAAACTAGCGTCTTATGAACGTCTTTTTGGCATTAAAAAAACAGCAACATTTTTAAAGTTGTGTATTAGAATAAAAGATAAGGTAGGTCTATTGTATGGAAACAAGACTTCGACCACTCGTCGGTTTAATCGTTTTTTCTGCATTCCTTGTCGGTTGTAATGGTCCGACAACTGTATCTTCAACCTCTGAAATCGACCGTACGATGACCGTCTATCTACAAGCAAAAACAACTGAAGTGGATTGGGTTTCTGATGGGGAGTTCACGTACCACATTCATTACTGGGGCAATGGAAGAGCATCAAATTGGAATGATCTACCTGAACTAACCGAAGTGAGTGATGGCCTTTATTCGTATACATTTCAGCCAACTGAACTTGACGACTATGCACCGACTTCTTTGTTATTTTTAAGAAAAAACACCGAGGGACAAATCGTCAATCAAACCAAAGATTTGGTTTATGTTGGTAATGAAACCTTATTTACCTTAACCGCTTGGACTAGTTCAGATGCCTGTGGAGATTGTGTTCCAAGTACGACAAAATCGGATGGAACGTGGTCTTACTACACTCCATCAACTGCTTCATAAATTTCAATATTCACTAAAGCACAAGCATTCATAGACCAAGTGTGCTTTTTCCTATATGCGTCGACCATTAAAGTAATTGATAAAGATTAAGAAACTAACCGATCCTGCAAGCGAAAGCAACATGCCACCAAAACTGAATATAGACAAAGTGCCGATTTCTAATAGATAAGCGAGTATACCACCAATAAAAGAGGCGATGAAACTAACCATGATGTTGAGAAAAATACCCATCCTTAGATCATTTCCTGTGAGAATACTCGCAACCATCCAATGAATCCACCAATGAACATCCAAAATCATAAGTACATATATAACTTCCTTTCTTGAAGCTTTTATCCTTGATAAACCTAGGTTTTAAATCACCAAATCTTTAAAAAGTTTTTTAAATTGCTTTCGCTTGGTTCGTATCTTTATCTTATTCCCTTTGTACAAGAAATCTGACATATGAACGAAACTATTTTATAAATCGTTATGGCGGTGATTGAATCATGAACCTTAGCGAATAGGATGAGGTTTCGCTATAATGTTGGCATGTTCATTGATAAAAATAAGACGTTAAGAAATGCAATCGACAACCTTTTTCATTACAACACCTTTAATCTTTCGTTTTCTCAATCGTTGATTGACATCTTACTTTCAAATCAATCACTTCAGAAACCCGTGAATTCAACATCGATCCATTCAACGATGCGTCATGAGGATTTCCAAAACAATCTCATCAAACGATTGGTCACAAATCCCATCCTGGAAAAAGAAAAAAACCTCATCAAATCCTTATTAGATAAGGGTTTAACCAAGATGACTCATGATCAATATGTCACCAATCCCTTTTATCAAGCGGTGAAACCTCAAGTCAACAAGCGTGGTGATTGGGCGTTAACCGATGATACGTATTTGCCTTATCAACCCGTCATCATGGGTGATGTTCAGATTGATCCAAATCAGCATTTTCTTGAATTGTCACCGATTGGATATTTTGAACAACCCTTTTCTTTTTTAGCCCTCAAACAAAAAGGTGTGACATGGATGAGTATCACGCCCTTTGAAATCAACACGATGGAAAAAACCTTATCCAAGATGAGTGGGCATGTGACCACCCTCGGATTAGGATTGGGTTATTTTGCGTTCATGGCAGCGCTTAAAAAAGAAGTCAAACACGTGACGGTTATAGAAAAAGACCAAAAGGTGATTGATCTCTTTTTAGAACATATTTACCCCATCTTATCGGTTAAAGAAAAAATCACCATCATGCACGAGGATGCATTTTCATATTTAATAGCAAACAAGAAACCAATCGATCATTTGTTTGTCGATATTTATCACACTGCCGATGATGGGCTACCTTTGTATATGCAATTGAAAAAAATGGAATCGTTATGGCCAAAAACAAGTTGGCATTATTGGCTAGAATCATCGATCATTGGTTTGTTTCGCCGTCATATGATCATTTACTTAGAAGAACAAGTTCAAAAACCTGGATTGATGGATTATTCCCATCCGGAAAACTTCCAGGAATTTCTGCTGCAAAATTTAGACGAGATGACCGCGAAAACATCCATCCAAACCGCTGATCAACTCAAGGTTTGGTTAAGTGATGAATCCATCAAAACCACCATCAAGAATTTCAACGATATCCCTCAAGATTTCATTGATATAATGTGAGACATGACGTTCTTTAAGAAATTTACTGGTAACCGAATTCCGAGGCTTACCAAATGGATTTATGGTCTTTCGGGAATTAGTCGTGACGCGGTGGATACACTCGTTTCGGTCTTTTACTTGGTTTATATTCAATATGGTGGAGTTCTTGATTCAAATCCAAATCAATACGCCACTCAGTTGGCGGTTATTATCGGCTTTTTATTTCTTGCAAGGTTATGGGATGGTATTAACGATCCAATCATTGGCAGTTTGATTGCAAACACCCACTGGAAAATTGGCAAATTTAAACCTTGGATATTCATCGGTGCTATCGTTAGCTCACTATTACTCATCATCATGTTTTTGTTGAGACCAACTGGGTGGGCTTTTGTCATCTTCTTTATCGTGGTTTATCTCTTGTATGAGTTTGCGTTTACATTGAATGATATTGCGTATTGGTCGATGTTGCCTTCGTTAACAAGTCAAACCAAAGAACGTAATGAAATGACAAGCATTGTGACGATGTTTGCAGCGATTGGTGCGCTGTCGATTGTGACGATCGTCCCATTAACCGTTGCCGGTAATGCCGCCGACCAATATGGTTTGATTGCCACGATTACCGCGGTCTTCTTTCTTTTATCTCAAAGCATCTTATTCTTGTTTGGCCAAGAACGAGATAATCCTGAAGAAAAGATCGCCATCGCTCAACCAGTGAAAACGTTTAAGATGTACCAAATTTGGATTGAAAATAAACCTTTGTTTTGGATTGTTTGGGTTCTATTGCTTTATTACACCGGCGCTTCCATCATCAATAACTTTGGTCTGACCTATTTTTACATCAGTCTTGGTTATGATGCGGGTGGGGCGTTGCTTCCTGTCTTGGCCATCGTTTTTGCGATCAGCACGACCATCTCTCAATTTTTGTACCCGCGCATTGCTCGCTATATGAGCAGAAAGCGTATGATTCAACTGTCATTCGGTATGCTGGTTTTTGGCTATGGTTTGTTTTACTTATTGGGTTCTTTTGGACCGCTACCATTGCTCCCTTTAGAGATCATGATGCTCATTCCCATCGGTTTTCTTATCTTTTCTGGTCAAGGGATTTTCTACGTGACGATTATGGTGATGTTAAGTAATACCGTGGAATATAACCAATGGAAAACCGGTCAACGAAATGAATCGATCATTTATTCATTACGACCACTCACCGCCAAACTTGCTGCCTCGATTCAATCAGGTGTGGTTTATTTATTTTTACTCGTGTCAGGGATTTTCTCTGTCACCAGTCAAATTTCTAGCCTTGAAAATGATCGTAATAATGGGCTGTTAACTGAGGTTGAGGTTGTGGATTTAGCGAACGACATCATTAACCAATTCCAAATCGACAACAC
>CAMBSI010000014.1 GCA_945870555.1 Staphylococcus epidermidis
CATATAAGCTCAAGTGTGGCAAAAACTTTAAACCTAACTTTGCAGCTGTCGCCTTATTCACCAAGATTTTTTCTTGAAGAGGATGATCGTCTAATCTTTGACTCGATTCAAGGTTGGCAAGCAAATAAACCGATCAAGCAATCCAAAGCTCAATTAAATCTTGATGAAACACTCACGGTATCAAAGCTCGTCACGGATTCATTAATGATTCAGTATCAAGATATTCTTGAATCCATGATTAAAAAGAAAGTGAAACGTCAGGAAGCACTATCAAAAGATTTAGCGATTCATCGACGTCATTTTCATTACCAAACGATCGCATTTGACATACAAAGCTCACCAAACCAAGCTTGGGATGCTTACAATAATGCACATCAACTTGCAAAGCCATCTGAAACTTTTTTAACGAACTTTGAAGGGGTCACTACATTATTTAATCTTTACAAAAAAGCGAAAAATGGTGAAAAAGAAGTTTTAAAACAAATGGACATGAATCAAGTTGTGATTCTTGAATTAGAAAAGATGCAAGTCGTTTCAAAGTTAATAAATGAAGAGACCTTGAAACAAGTTGAATCTTATCTAGTCAAAAACCAACTCATCAGCGGACATAAACCTAAACCTGTTAAAGTTGAACATTTTTCTCCATACTTTTGTATCGATGAAGGAATTAAATTTTCTTTTGGTAAAAATGCAAAACAAAATGATCATTTGACGTTTTCTTTGGCGAAAAAAAATGAAATCTTTATTCATATCAAGGATTATCCTGGAAGCCATATCATCTTACACCATAACCAATTTGATCATGAATTGGTTTTAAAAGGTTGCCAATTAGCACTAGCACTTGCTAATAAGTTATCTGCAGAGGTGACCTATGCGAAGGTTGGTTCTTTAAAACGAACAACCCAAATTGGTCAGGTCATCATCAAAGATCATAAAACCTTGAAAGTGAATGCTAATCCTGCCTGGAGTGATAAAATCCTTCGTGAAGTCAAACGCTATTGATTCAATTTGTCCTTTAAATAATCTTCACCTTTAAGTACTTCTTTTGTAGCTAAATTTGGAAAACCTTGTTGCCTTAAAACTTCATAAATGACCAATGCAACACAATTGGATAAGTTTAGACTTCTTGCAAGCACACTCATCGGAATTCGATAGAGATGGCTCTCATGTTGTTTCAATATGTCAACAGGTAATCCACTTGATTCTGAGCCAAACATAAAATAATAATCCTTAAATTTTTCTTTGACATCCATGCTTGTGTAAACTTTTGTTCCATAACGGGTTATGCAATGGAGTATTGGATTGTTGTTTTTTATTAAAAAGGTTTGGTAGTCAGCGTAATATGCGTAATCCAAATGTTCGCGATAATCAAGCCCTGTGCGTTTAATCGTGTCATCGTTGAGTTGAAATGGAAGCGGTCCAATGATATGTAATTTTGATTCTGTTGCCATGGCAGTTCGCATTATATTCCCAGTATTCTGCGGAATTTCAGGGTGAAAGAGAACCAGGTGATTCATGACATTATTAACCCTCAAAATGCTCTTCGTAAGATTTAATACTGTTCTTGATAATTTCAAGCGCAACTTGTTTTCCTTCAACTTGTGAAACGAACGTATCTTTTCCTTCTAACATCTTATAAACTTGAAAAAAGTGGCGCATCTCATTAAAAAGATGATCTGGAATGTCTTTAAGATCTTTATAAGAACTAAACACAGGATCAGAAATTGCAATCGCAATAATTTTTTCATCAACCGTTCCGTTATCGATCATTTTGAAGACACCAATGGGATAGCACTCCACAAGCGCTAAAGGTTGAATGGACTCAGAACAAAGTACCAACACATCCAAAGGGTCAAGATCTCCTGCGTAAGTTTTAGGAATAAATCCATAGTTTTGAGGGTAGTGAGTTGAGGTAAACAAAACACGATCAAGAATCAAAGATCCCGTTTCTTTATCCATCTCATATTTGTTTTTTGAGCCTTTTGAAATTTCAATGCATGCTATAAATTTTTCTGGTGTTACTCTTTTTTTGGAAACGTCATGCCAAATATTCATCTCTTTAATCCTCTTTTTATCATTATAAACAAAGACCTTAAGATTGCATTCAAGAATGCTATACTTTTTTTATGCCCAATAAATTCACATTCTTATGGATAACCATACCATTACTCATGGCATGTCAATCACATCCCCCCATTCCTGTCATGATCGAAAGAAACCAGTTTTTAGATCAATATGTTGGTGAAAATTTGAGTTTTAACGATAGCATCGTTCGATTAACCCCCAACCTATTATTAGAAAAAAGTGAAACCAATGTCCCTTATTTAGTCTATGCGGGAAATGCTTCATGTACCCAATGTCTGAACTTTCAACCAACCTTAGTGAATTGGATTCAATCGTTTAAACCATTAGTCTATTATTTTGACACCTTGCAATTACTTCATCAAATCGAAAGTATCAAGCAAAATCATCCAACATACTTCTCTGAACCAATCATGACCCCAACCCTTTATGTTTTTCAAGGAAATAATCGGCTGCATAGAATCGTATCAAGAAATGAGTTTTATCAATCTGCTGCATTTATGACATTTATTGAACAATATATTGCTATTGATGATGGTACACAATTAACAACATGAAAGAAGAGAAAGAATTCTGATCATTTTTTGGACTACTTAAAATATTGAAATAACCAAACTATTGGTAAATGAGACGTAAAGGGGATCAACATGTCATTCACATTAAAGTATCTTGGCCAAGAGAAAACATTTTTAGAAAAAATAGCGATTAAAAAATTACTTCCCGATCATCACGAATATCTCTGTGCGATGGTCAATCACCGGATAAGGGATTTAAATTATGAGGTTTATTTTGATGCTTCCATTGAATTTTTAACCATCCTTCATCAAGAGGCGACGAGAATTTACGAGACGACCCTACGTTATTTACTTGCAATGGCGGTTCATCGCATTAATCCAAGCTATCGATTTCGTTTTACTCATCATATTTCTCGATCAATATTTATGGAGTTTTCAAACCCAATCAAACTTGATCCATCCATCATTGATAAAATTCAATTGAACTTAACTCAATTGGTTCAAGATAATATACCCTTCAAGCGAACGGTCGTTTCAAAAGAAGATGCAATTGATCGCTACCGAATGCTTGGTTATCAAGACAAAATTGATATTCTTCGTTATCGACCGGAAAAAACAGTTCACTTATATACTTGCGGAAACTATGTAAATTATATGTTTGGCATCATGGCCCTTTCAACAGGTTTAATCAAGGATTGGAAGTTAATTCATTACCCACCTGGAATCATCATTCAATATCCACGCTATGAAACAAAAGGGAAAATTCCACCATTTGAAGATGCACCAATTTTTGGTCAAACATTAAAAGAATCCCATGCTTGGTCAAAAATTACCCAAGCCGATTCAGTTGCAAGAATTAATGATTATGTCAGCGATGAAAAAGTAGTCGATTTTATCAATTTATGTGAAGCAAAACATTCAAGAATGCTGGTTGAACTTGGAGAAGCAATCGAAAAAAAGAAGGATAGCATAAGATTAATTTGTATTGCCGGTCCTTCGAGTTCTGGAAAAACAACCTTTGCAAATCGCTTAAGAATTGAATTAATGTCTCGAGGTTTTCAACCGATTCGTATTTCGATTGATGACTATTATCTTCCAAAAAATGAAGCCCCAAAAGATAGTGATGGAAAACCAGATTTGGAAAATATCCATGCATTAAATTTATCACTATTTAATCGTCACTTGGCGCAACTCATTAACGGAGAAGAAGTAGAATTACCAACAAGTAAGTTTGATGCCTCTTTATTAAAACCAAAAAAACTTAAAGTCAATGAAGACACATTGATCATCATTGAAGGTATTCACGCCTTAAATGATGCCTTGACCTCCCTTGTTCCAAAAACCCAAAAATATAAAATCTATATTTCACCTCAATCACAAATTAACTACGATGACCATAATCCAATGTCATTAACGGACTTAAGGTTATTAAGGCGAATGGTTCGAGATAAAAAATATCGTGGGTCATCAGCAGAACAAACGATTGATATGTGGCCTTCTGTTCGGCGTGGTGAATTTAAATGGATTTATCAAACCCAAGAAGAAGCCGATTATGTTTATAATTCTTTTTTACCGTACGAATTATGCGTGATGAAAAAATATGCGTTGCCTTTATTAAGTGCAATTGATAAAGAGTCGATCTATTTTCCAACCGCAGAAAGATTGATGAGAATGCTTAAATATTTTGTGGATATGGACGAAAAATGGATACCTTCTCAATCATTAATTCGAGAGTTTATTGGTGGTTCTTGTTTCCGAGAAGTTGAAGGTTAGGCTTCGATTTCTTCAATTGATTTTGGAATTTCTATCGAGAGATTTTCGCAACCTTTTTCTGTGATTAAGACATTATCTTCAATCCGAATACCAATTCCTAATTCTTTTATGTAAAGACCTGGTTCGACGGTGATGACACAACCTGGAACCAAAGGAACATCTCTGGAGATTGGGTCATGGGTATCTAATCCTAAATGGTGGCCAACGTTATGATAGTAAATCTTGCCAATCTCTTCTGGCGTCTTAATCCAGCCTTCTTTGACACAGGATTCTGCTAAGATTTTTAAACATGCTTGTTGAAGATCAACGATGGTTAAGCCTGGTTTAGCCATTTGAATGATCATTTGATTTGCCTTTAATACTGTCAAATAAATCTGTTTTTGTAAGGGGTTGAATTTACGGTTGGCAGGATACGTTCGCGTGATATCTCCACGATATTGTCCATTGGTTGCACCCAAATCACAAAGGACAAGTGCCCCATCCACGATTTTATCTTTAGGATTTGGGTAATGAAGAATGACGGCATTTTTTCCACTGGCAATGATCGTTTCAAAGGCAATTCCCATGTTGTTGAAATCCTTGATTGAATATTGAAACAAGCCTTCAATTTGATGTTCAAATAAACCTGGTTTAAGGTGTTTGCGAATGGCTTGTAAACCATGAGCGGTCCCTTTAATTGCATACCGAATTGCTTCAACTTCTTTGACAGATTTAACCATGCGTAGCTTGGTAATCAAAGGATATACATTCTCAATATTAAGGTGTAGATTCGTTTTCTTTAAATCATCCCCAAAACGTTCGGTTGTTTTGAGCAAGGAATCGATGACAAGATTTTTTTCTAAGTCAATGTATGCATGTGTAACTTTTCCGAAACTATTATGTTCATTCAGCATTTCTTTTAAGCGGGTATCAAACATTGACATCATTAATACATCGTGAATTCCGCTTACTTTTGAGGCAGTATCAACATCAAGTTTTTTGCCAATCCAGCGAGTTTTATTGTCATCGATTTCATCAATAAATAAATACGTTTTTACGGTGGTAGGCGTCTTCAATAACACAAGGATGCTATTTTCTTGTTCGACACCAGTTAAGTAGTAAAAGTTTTTATTCACAACGAAAGGAAAAGTTGCGTCATAACTTGACTTTAAAAGTGCACCAGAAAAAAGAATCACAATGGATTGCTCCATGACCTGCTGAATGAGTTTTTCTCTTCTTAAAGCATATTCTTTTGCGTCCATAGTTAGTCCTTCCATTGTTTAATCATCTTGTTGATGTCGTCTAATCTAATCGTTTCTATCTTACCATGGTCGATTAAATTTGGGATGTCAGGTCTTAAAGGTAACCTGGCCAAAAGTGGTACATCATATTGCTCCCAAATTGGAGGATGGATATCGGATTGAAAAAGTGGATGATGTTTTTGACAAGCATCACAAAGAAAAAAACTATAATTTTCGATCATGCCTCGAATCGGTTTTTTGACAATCTTTGCCATTTGAATTCCTTTTGCGACAATACTTTTGACCGTTTCTTGTGGACTTGTAATCATGATGATTTCATCCACATTTAAACTTTCAAGCACGGTCATCGCAACATCTCCGGTTCCAGGTGGTAAATCAATCAACAAATAATCGAGTTCTCCCCAAATGACATCGACATAAAATTGGCGAATTAAATCAAGTACGAGAGGTGAACGCCAAACAATGGGATCATCGCTATGGTCAAGAAGTAATTGTGAAGAAATTAACTTGATTCCTGAAGGTGTGGTGATCGGTAAAATCAATCCTTCATGGCCCACAATCTTGTCGTGGATGGTAAACAACCTTGATATCGTAGGGCCAATAATATCGGCGTCTAAAATACCAACCCGTTTTCCTTGGGCGTTTAAATGGGTCGCAAGTAAAGCGGTGATGGTGCTTTTACCCACACCACCTTTACTGGACATGATCGCAAATGTTTTCTTGACGCGACTTTGGGGATTTAAGGCGTAGGTTTTCATTAAGAATTAGACACCAAAGGCGTAGCCAATCTTTTCCCCTTCAATTTCGAAAACGAATTGGTTTGAATATGGTTCTTGTGATAACGTCGTTTGAATGACGGTTGGATTACCTGGATTTGGTGTGGTGGATGTTTCAATTAAGTTTGCTAAATTATCAAAGCCGGAGTTGGTGACAACCCTTGCACCATAGAAAAGTTGAGCAATTTGTGACATTTGAACCGTTGACCAATTCGTGAAGTCTGAGCTAGTTGGGTATGGGCCACCGGTGACTGCTAAATTAAGGCGTGAACCCATTTTAACAAGGGCAGATTTCATCGCATTAATCGTGGTTGCACCAGGTACACCACTGACGGTCTTAATCGCGCTTAAGAATTCTAATGCCCCTTCTAGTCCAACCGCTTCAATTGGATTCAAGATCGCAAAATCGGTTGTATTATCGTGATTTTTATCATAAAAATTAATTCTTAACAAAAGGTTAGCAGCATTTCCAAAATAAGGAGCATTGGTATCTTCAACGAGTACATATTCACCTTTGAAAATATCGGTGAAGAAACCTGCTGATAATTCAGACACCATGAATGCGCGATCGGTGATGGTATAGCCGGTAGCAGTATAGGTGAGTTCGATTAAAGAGCGCATTTCAGCACTATACTGATCAAGATTGGATGCATCCGATAAACTGGTAAATCCTGAAATGGTTGAAATGAACTCATCAAGTCTAGCGGATTCATACGCTTCATCAAAATCACCTGCAAAAATGTTTTCAACGCGAACAACTTTTAATTCTTTGTCAGTTTCGGAAGTGGTGAGGTAATCAAAATATTTACCAACACTTGCGGTATTTAAAAAGTTATAAAAGGTTAATGCCCGAGTCTTAAAACTTCCTGAAGTTGTCACATTAAATGCGGTCGCTCCTGTGTTAATGGCGTTCGGATTTAGGATTTGTGTGGCATCATTTCCAAAGATCCTGGAGTTACTTAGCAAGTTGACAAGGGGATAGAGCGAACCACCTCCATCTAAGAAATTAGATACGTTGAATCCACCACTGATGGAAATATAAGCTTCGGTGTTATCGTCATAGAAACTACTTAATAGGCCGCCAATTAATCCTTGCTTGGTTGCAGTCCCTGGTAGAGTCGTATAGTTCATCACCGTCAAATCTTCTTCTAAGAATTGCACGGGGGTTAATTCATAGGTTTCATTATCTTCTGTATAGGTGCCAAAGGAAATACTAGCAAATGCATCCTTGACCATTTTCTTAACCGCATCAGAGGTTAACGATGAATAGTTCAACACCGACATGATGCGATTGATGGAATTAGGAGACAATGCGCCGGCATCAATCGAGGATGCACTGCCTACATCTGGAAGTGCAACTTTTAATTCTTTAAAAATTCTAAAAAACGCAGTGATTTCTCCTACGTTACCATTGTCATCCACCCATCGATCGGTCATGTGGGTTAGGTTTTCTTCAGGGAACAAAGTAGAAAAGTTTAAAACTAACGCTTCTGCTTTTGCGTTGGCATTTCCGAATGGAGCATCCGCTAAACGGGTTGAATCATACGCTAAGTCAGCCATGCCTGTGTCCTTAAACATTTTGACCATCATTTGTTCAAAGATGGTAAGGTCGGTTTCTTCTTCTGTAGAAGGACCTGTTTGATGGAAAACTTGAGAATCATGTAAATCACTCACCAACGATGCCATATCGTCAATGGCTTCATCGGTGAGGTCCTTGATAGAACCATAAGCACGATTACCTACAACTTTAACATCGGAGAAAATCGATAAGATTGCGGAAATTTCATTTTCATCATATGGTAAAAATTCATCGCCAACAAATGGAACAAACGGATCATTACGGTTGCCACGGTAACGGAAATTGGCAAGTGAGAAATCAACACCGACGGATGAAAAATCTCCAGCAGACAACATATTTGAAAATAGGTTTGGAATCGATGGGTAAACAATTTGTGAATCATTCATCGCCAAAAGTAGATTTTCAATTTTCGCTAAACCAGCGGGTGTATCAATTAAATTCGCAAGGGCATCTGAAGATCCTGAACCTGAGAAGGAGGCAAAATCTAAACCTAAATTTTTAAAAGCATCAAGGATACCAACGATGCGAGCAATTTGGCCATCATTGCCAATCCATGCATCGGTGAGTGATCCATCGGCAAAGTTGTTCGTAATTACACTGATATCATCTTGAAGCAAGGATAATCGTGATGTATTGTCTTCTCCATCATAGACAAACGTATCAAGTGTGGAGGTGTTTAAAATCATGCGGATAGTTTGTTCAAAAATGGTTAAATCATTCGAAAGATAGTTATTACCAGTTTTAAATGAGTTAAATACATGCGAATTATGCATACCTGAAAGTAATTGATCAAATAAAGTTGGGTTAATTAACTCGGCGGAAAAACTTGCCCCGCCAGATAATCCGATGCCATTGATATCCCAATAAATATCCAAGATTCTACTAATTTCGGTTGATCGTTCTTGAGCATCTGGTTCCGCATTAAAATAGTCGGTGTTTGCATCTGACATCGTTAATCCACCAATATTGAATGCATCAGAATTAAAGATGTTCCCAAACAAATTACCAATTGCAGGTGAGACAATAACGGATTCATTCATCGAAAGTAAAAGGTCTTCTACTTTATTTAATCCTGGTTCTGTATTGAGTAAATCACCAATCGCATCGCCGCCAAAGTTAGCAAAATCAATTTCGGTATTAACAAATGCCACCATGATATCTACAAATTTTTGAATTTCTCCATCGGCCCCAGCCCAATCATCGGCGGTTCCATCCCCAAAGTTATTATCAAGTGAGGTCATGTCTTGATACAATGCTTCTTCTCGTTGGGGGTCGGTCAAGGCACTATCATAGATAAACGTATCTAACGTTGCAGTGGTGAGTAAGAATTCATAGGTTTGTTCAAAAACCGTGAGGTCACCATTCAATCTGGATTTGCCAACCTTAAAGGAATTAAACAACGCAGCATCATGTAACGTGGTTAATAAATCGCCAACCGATAGAATGGTGCTTTCGGTAAAGTTCGCAATATCAAATGAACCACCGCCATCAAGTCCCATGTCACCAATCGTGTCAATAAGGGTTGCGGTAGCTTCAATTTGTTGAGCGCGTTGTGCTTGATTTAAATCTAAAAATACAAAGGTGTTGGTTTCCGACATCGATAAAGAACCAATATCAAAATTTGAACCACCGAAAATGGAATCATAAATGTTGTAAATTAAAACCCGTAAAGAATTTGCATCATTCAGTGCTAACAAAAGGCTAGAGATCGTACTACCTTCGATGCCTGTTCCAGAGGTTAAATCGGTAATTGAAATGTTTTGTAATTCAGAAATGAAGCCGACGATGTATTCTAATTCACCACCAATATATTCATATTGTAAATCACCATTGATATCTAAGATTGGATTTTGACTACCATCTGAAATCACGGTTTTTACACCATACCAGTTTTCTTGAGTTTCAGTGGAATTACCTACCGCGTAAAAGTCTTGTGTCACAATGGTAAAGTCGTCCGCTGGGTCTTCATCCCAAGTTGCTTGATACGGACTTGGATCATTAAAATATGCGGATAAATCTGAGATGCCCGTTAATTGGTTTAACAAGAAATCAGGGAATAAATACGTGCCATCGTTGGTGGTAAATATTTGTGAAGCGGCCAAACCTTGTAAGAGTTCTTCAATTAACCCAACATCCGAGTTCAAGAAATCAATGTTTTCTAAACCCCCACTAAAATTGGTCAATTGCTTCACTAAGTACATCAGACTTGAGCCTTCTTCTGTCCAGGAGACAACATTACGGAATGAAGTCCCTAATTCTTCATCAAGTAACCCTCCAGTCGTGCCAAATAAATTATCCAAGATACCACCAAAGGAACTAGTAATGATTTCGGAACGATCGGCATATGCAAAAATTTTATATAACGTGGCGACATTCGGGTCATCAATATCTTCACTACCGGTCGTTAAATCATTTAATGCATCAAATAAATCTCCAGAAATATCAAGGAGACCCGAGTCAAGGGCAGTCTTTAAAAAATTCATAAGATGATAATTTTCACCACCAAATGTAATGGTGTCTGTTTCATCAAGTTTTCCATTTGCGTTCGTATCAACATAAGTCGTGGTCCAACCATTTTCAAGGCCGACTGGTGCTACCGCATTGAAACCACTATCAATATCGGTTTCTTCAATGCCGATACCTTCAACCAAACTAAAGATACCTTTTATAATCTGATTGTAGTTCGTCGACTTATTATCCGTAATTGGATTAAGGTTGATGATGTCTGACAAATAGATATTGTCGAGTAAACCAATTAAATCATACGCAATCGTGGGAAATTGATTCATTAAGTCCGACGATGCATCAATGACATTAAATGCATAACCCATCATATCGACAACAATATTTAATTCCCTTGAAAGACTATCAAAATCAAAGTTTAAATCGGCCGTGGTTAAAGATATTAAACTTAGGAAATCATCAAATCCCGCTCCGGTTAAGGTAGATTCTAAGATTCCAGGGACAATCGTGAGAATAATCGAAGACTGATCGAGGGCTGGAATGAGGTCTTGTTTTAAGCCACTTCGGAAATCACCATCTTCTAATAAAGCGAGAATATCAAGAGATTGACCTGGTTCTGGTTCAATTAAACCAGTTAAGGTTTCGTTATTAAGGACTGCACCGATAATACTTAATAATCCTGCAAATTCACCTTTATAGTCTTGGCGAACTTCACCGCTGGTGCCATCATTAAATCCTTCAACTAAAGCATTGAGTTCAGTGTCATCAAAGTTTGCGCCAGCAATACTGGTGAGTGTCGGTAAAAGGATGTCTTGGACAACGACTGGTAATGCAGAGACAATCAAATCAGAATCCAATAAAGACCGGCGATTGATCGCTTTGCCTGTGATTGGGTCATTATTGACTGGAAGTCCATCTTCATCAACTTCACCAATTAAAATCTCAACAAAAACATCAAAATTTTCACCAAGTAAATCAATCAGTGATGGGGTAGGTTCATCAACGGATTTACGGCCATTTGGACCTGGACTGGTTGGTAGGATCAAATCAAAAATGCCATTCACTTCTTGCGTTAATTCATAAACCAATTCGTAAATTAAGGTTAATTCTGAACCAAACTGAATATCTTCATATTCTTCCCAGACAGTTGGAAGGAAACTAGATAGTCCAAGGGATCCTGCTGGAACCCCGGTTTCTAATTCATTTTGAACTAACGTAAACAAAACTGCAGGAATGACTTGTGAGAGGAATGGGGATTCATCGATGGTATTTAAAATGCCGGTGATTTCCGGAGCAGCAGTTGGTGAAAAAAGCGCATTAATAATGTCATTGGTATCCGTTGCGCCTTCTAAAATTGGGGTGAGTATTCCTGACCGGATGACCCCCGCAAAAATTTCGCCAATTGAAAACAATTCATCTTCCCAATTTAAACCTTCTAAATCAATAAGGGATGGATCAATAAATGCAGAGGCGGCATCTAAATTTAAACCGATGGTCACTGCAATAGGTAAAATTTCCATGATCAAAACGGATCCCGTTAAAGAAGTAATGAGATTGGTGAGGGCATCATCCGATAGCAATAACGTTGTATCAATCGTTGAGAAAGTACTATCGATCGCACCGCTACTTAACAACGTGGCAGCGATTTCTGCAAAAGAACCAATTTCATTTGCAAGGGTCAACCGATAATCTTCTAAATCCTGACCGGTTGCAAAGTCCATCAACGCTGTATCAATACTTAGACCGTCATCTGTCAAAGACCAAGAAAACAAAGTTTGAGCAAACATGGAGTCGTTATACGTATCAACAAACGACATAATTTCGTTGTATAACTCATTATCAATTTGATCGCCATATTCTTCATCAAAATCTCTAAATGAATTTGAAATCGAATTCACTAATGAGGTAAATGGAGAAAGAAACATCGTGAGCACAAGGACCATTTTTAATGCTCCAGCTAATCCACCCAATAATCGCAATTTAACTTTTTTTCTAACGTTTCTTGGAACAATAAATCGGAATGGAATAAAATAAAGCAAAGCAGCAACGGTTTCACCTAATAGAAAGATGATAATCGCGAGCACAATGAACAATAAGTATCGCAAGAGAACAAGCGTTAAACCGATGATCAAGTCAGCAATCGCTGGTGTAATAAAAAAACCAAAACCAAGGAGACTTTGTTCTAATAATTCATAGACGGTGTCGTATGGGGTAGTAACAGCGACGATAATTGGTGTTGAATTCAGATTGAGAGATATCGATCCAAATCCTGCACTTGAAGCAAGACCCGAAACATCGAATTCCATAAAAAAATCAACCAATTGCCGGGTGAAAATAATCGACGCAAGAACCAAGCCACCTACAAAGATTAAGCGAAATCCTTCTCGCCAAATTCCGCGCATAAAACCAAAAATAAATCCAAGAGCAACCATGCCAATAACACCATAAAAAGCATAATCCATATACTGGGTTAATTGGTCTGGGCTTAATCCAAATGTAAAGAATAATGTCATACGTACCTCCATAATAGGTAACACTACCATTTTAACTTAAAATGATATGTTATTATATAAAAAAGATTAACCATTGCTATGGAATTATTGAATGCTCAACCTGCATCCGAAATTGGAACAAATAAACAATTAACTTTATTCCTAGTAGGATGGTTAGGTTTATGGGTTTTTGCGTTGTTTTTTTCAATGATCGGTCAAATTATTTTACCTAATTTTCTTAGTTCTGAAGTTTTTGAGGCGTACATCAGTAGCGATCAATATTTTAACCTCATTAATTTTTTAACTTATTTGTCATTATTGATGATTGGTGTAGTTCTACTTTTCCCGTTTATTCAAAGGACGCTTTTACCTGCTCTTCAATCCATGAAGTGGGCATTAGGTTTGCCATTTACTTTTCTGATTTTGTTTTCAAATTATTCGCTTGTTTCACTTTATTCCTATCTTGGTATCATTTTGGAAGACAATCAAAATCAAGCAGCCATTGTCTTATTGGTGAAAGATGCCCCACTAATCTCATTAATAACATTTGGTTTTTTAGGTCCAATCGTTGAGGAATGGACCTATCGATTGGGGTTATTTCAATATTTAAAAAATAGAAATCGGGTTCTTGCTTACATCATCACCTTAACTGTATTTGGCTTGATTCATTTTGACTTTACCTCGACCAATTTGGTTAATGAACTGTTCAATTTACCGATGTACCTCATCGCTGGGGCTTGGTTCTGTTTCCTCTATGATCGATTTGGTTTGAAAACTGCAATGGCTACACACATTACTAACAACTTATTATCGGTTTTGGTCATCTTAGCTACTCCAGGAAGTAGCTCGATATCTTCATCATGAATATGCGCACATTCAATGCTTACCAACTCAAATGGTTGGCTTTAATCACGATGACAATTGATCATTTCGGTGTCATGGTTTTGGAGCCCTATACCAATAATCCCTCTATCAGCACGCTTTATCTTGTGGCGCGTTTAATTGGTAGAATTGCTTTCCCTTTATTTGCATTCATGATTGCAGAAGGCGTTTACCGAAGCAGAAAACCATATTTGTATGTATTACGTTTATTTTTCATGGCGTTTTTGATTGGAGCTGGGATGTTGATGCTAAGAGAATTCAACATTCAAACACTTGCCGGAAACATTTTTATTGATTTATCGATGGCAGCATTAGCGATGATTTTAATAAAAGAAAAAAATTGGTTATTTAAACCTCTTGCTCTTATTCCTATTTTATATGTCATCATGACAAGTCTAGATTATGCCACACCGAGTTATATGCGAGCAGATTATGGAATCTATGGATTACTGATGATGATGGTCTTTTATCTAGCCTATACACCTTTGGTAAAATGGGTTTGGATGAGAAAACCGTTTAGTGAAAATCAAGAGAGCAACAACAATAGTCGCCGTTATATCTTTGCAAGTGCTGCCCTCCTCGTCATGCATATCCTATGGTATATAATGGACATAGTCATTAGTGATTTAATGATTAACGCTCAATGGGTTGATAAGTTGTCTCAATATTTGTCTTTATTTGTGGGCGCGCAAAGCTATGCAATAGTAGCCGGTTACTTCATTTATCGGTATCGTGGAGAAAAAGGGCCCTCTCCAAAATGGTTTCAAGCCTTTAGTTATTTGTACTATCCGTTACATTTTGTGATTTTGTATGGCATATACTACTTAACGACGATTTGATTCAAGCAATCATCAAAGGAGGAAAAAAGATGATCAAGAATATTACAAACGCAAAGGAATTTAATGACATCCTTCAATCAACTAAAGGAAAAGTGATTGTGGATTTTTACGCAGATTGGTGTGGCCCATGCAAAATGCAAGCTCCAGTTCTTGATGAATTTTCAAAGAAGATGCCAGAAACCATGATTCTAAAAGTGAACGTTGATCAAAACGTTGAGCTTGCAGAAGCACATGCGATCATGTCGATTCCAACGATGATGGTGTTTACCACTGGTAAGCAAACCTATAAAAAACCAGGTTTTCACGCTATTGCCGCACTAGAAAATCTTTTAAAATCATAACTTTTTAAACTCGGGATTTTCATCATAATTCAACTATGATAAGATAATCCCGTTGTCGATGCAGGTGTAGTTCAGTGGTAGAACATTAGCCTTCCAAGCTAATTACGCGGGTTCGATTCCCGTCACCTGCTCCAAAACAAGCGAAAACTTGTTTTTTTTTTGCCTTAAAACTTGGTAAGATGAAGTTGATGAATTACGAAATTGTCTTAGCAACTAATAACGAAGCCAAAATAAATGAAATAAAGTCTTACTTTAAAGACTATACGGTAACGTTTTTAACCTTATCCGATATTAAATTAAAACTTAATCCGCTTGAAAATGGGCATACCTTTTTAGAAAATGCACTTTTAAAAGCTAAAGCGGTCGCTAAACATGTCAATAAAACCGTTGTGGCGGATGACTCGGGTTTACAAATAGATGCATTAAAGGGTTTTCCTGGCGTTTATTCCTCACGATGGATGCATGAAAAATCGTACGAAGAAAAAAACCAAGAACTTCTTCGATTGATGGAACCTCACCGCAATCGAAAAGCTCAATTCACAAGTGCGCTTGTGATTTTATACCCGCATAAGGAAATGAGATTTTTTGTTGGTACAACCATTGGAAAAATCACTCGAGAAGTCAGTCAATCCAAAAACGGGTTTGGTTATGATCCCATTTTTCATAGTGAAGAATTAAACAAAACCTTTGCAGATGCAACGATGGATGAAAAGAATCAAATTTCACATCGTGGTAAGGCATCCGCTAAACTTCTTCAATGTTTATTGGATAAACGATTAATCACCAAAATAAAAAAACGCATATGAATCGTACAACCCAGTGGTTTAAAATCGACAACGCGGGGAAACTTTTCCCTATCATTACTGAACAAATGCGCTCTTCTTATTTTCGAATGAGTGCAATCCTTAAAGATATAATTGATCCCGTTCTCCTTCAACGTGCAGCTGAAAAAACGTTGTTAAGGTTTCCAAACTTTAATACAAGATTAAAGCGCGGGTTTTTTTGGAATTACTTGGAAACACAAACCAAACCATTCAAAGTCCTACCCGATCCCAATACATTTGGCGCAAATGCTCGGCCTTTTGATCGTCGAAAACACTTAATTGAGATATATTATCATCGCAATCGCATTAGCATCGAAATTTTTCACGCGATAACGGATGGCCGCGGAGGCAATGAATTTTTAAAAACCTTAACCTTATCATATTTGAGAGAAAAGGGTTTCCCCGTTGATGCGGAAGGCTTGATGTTTGATGCAAATGATCAAGTCACCAATGTTGAACTTGAAGATAGTTTTGCGACGAAAGTTACAAAAGGAATAAGCACTTGGCTTCCAACCGCAAAAGCCTACCATTTAAAAGGAACATACTTCGATCGAAATGGTCATTATTTAACCCATCTTCATTTAGATACACAATCTTTAATCCAACTTGCTAGAGATAAACAAACCACAATTACTGGATTATTTGCAACGATTCTCATTCTTGGACTTATCCAAAAACAAGAATTAGAAAGACCGAGAAAAAGGAAACCCATCATTTTATCCATTCCGGTTGACATGAGAAAATATCTTCCTTCAAAAACGATGAAAAACTTTGTGATGACAATCAATATTGGCAAAGTGTTCTCGCCCACTTCCAGTTTCGAAGAGATTTTAACGGAAGTGAATCAGCAATTAAAACACGGGCAGCATTTAGATGTTCTTGCGCCGCAAATTCGCGCAAATTTGAAAGCAGAGAGAATGCTTGTTCTGCGATTTGTCCCGTTATTAATTAAGCGATGGATAATCAAAAGTGTGTTTAATCGTGTTGGTGAACCCGCTTTAAGTCTTACCATGTCTAATTTAGGTAAAATTGATATGCCTAAATCAACAAAACCATACTTGGATCGTTTTGAATTCATGATTTGTTCATCACCAATTTTGCCAATTAATTTAGGGATCGCCTCTTTTGAAAACCAATTGATTTTAACCTTTTCACGTATTATTGATGATCGCACCTTCATTGAATTTTTTGTAAATTACCTCGTCAAGGAATTAAAAGTGTCCGTTTTTGCGAGTGGAAACCGTTGGGAGGAAATTTAAAATGGCGTCTTGCCAACGTTGCCATATCCAAGTTCATGAAAGCTTAAACAATTGCCCTGTTTGTGGAAGCTTTATCCATGAAGTTAAAAAGGGCCAGGAAGAAACGTTGTACCCAACGCCTGACTACCGACGGGTTGAAAAACAAACCGCCAATCAATTACATGCCTTTTTTGCTTTTCCATTATTACTTGCCTTATTAATTACCTTAATGATTGATGTTACGCTGATTGCCAATGAATTGGGAACCACCTTTTTAATGACCTTTATCGTTTTCTATGCTTGGATTTGGATTTATAAAACCATCTATAATCGGCAAGGCATTGGTGACATCATCCTCTGGCAGCTGTTTGGCATTTCAGTTGGAACCATCATCTTGGCATTTGTGCAAACAACGAGTTTTGATGCTTGGCCATTACAATACGTGGTACCAATTTTAATCAGTTTAAGTAATCTCATCTTTTTTATCCTTGCTACGGTTCATCGAAAAACAGATGTTCTTCTATTTCAAATGTTGGTGACATCGGTATTGGGCATGATTCAATTTACCTTAATTTTTTGGTTGTTGGGTTCTAACATTGTGGTTCCTTCCTTAATTGCAGGTTTAACATCATTGATTTCTCTTGCAGCCTTGTTTACTTATTTACGAAAAAAGTTCTTTGATTATTTACAACGTTGGTTACATATATAAAAAAACCATTACCGAGGTAATGGTTTTTGGTTTGGATTGAGTGAATAAACTACTTAATCTTTAAAGAATCTTTACCGCGATAAACACTCTTATTGCCGAGTTGATCTTCAATTCTTAGTAATTGATTATATTTTGCAACGCGATCAGTCCGTGACATGGAACCGGTTTTAATCTGACCAGCATTGGTGGCGACTGCTAAATCGGCAATGGTGGTGTCTTCCGATTCGCCAGAACGATGAGAGACGACTGCTGTATAACCATTTGTTGCAGCAAGCTTCATCGCTTGTAAGGTTTCGGTTAATGTACCAATTTGATTAACTTTAATCAGAATCGAATTGGCAATTTTACGGGTAATACCTTCTTGCAAGATTTTTGGATTCGTCACAAATAAGTCGTCACCGACCAATTGAACTTTTTTGCCAAGTCTAGCAGTTAAAGCTTCCCAGCCTTTCCAATCTTTTTCAGATAATCCATCTTCAATCGAAACAATTGGATATTTTGCCACGAGCGCTTCATACCAAGAAATCATTTCTGCGGTCGTCTTTTTGCCTTCACCACTCTTTTTTAACTCATAAACTTTTAATTCTTCATTGTAGAATTCACTTGCGGCGACGTCCATGGCAAGGAAAATATCTTTTCCTGGAACATATCCTGCGAGTTGTATGGCTTCCATGATCACGTCTAAAGCTTCTTGATTACTCTTAAGATTCGGAGCAAAACCACCTTCATCGCCGACGGCGGTGATATGTTTTTTGCCTTTTAAGACTTTTTTCAAGGAATGAAAGACTTCAGCACCCCAGCGAACTGCTTCTTTTAGTGAAGGTGCCCCAAGAGGCATAATCATAAATTCTTGAAAATCAACAGAACTATCCGCATGGGCACCACCGTTGATGACATTCATCATCGGTGCTGGTAAAACTTTTGGTTCGGTTCCATATAAGGATGCTAAATATTGATAG
>CAMBSI010000015.1 GCA_945870555.1 Staphylococcus epidermidis
TTTAACTGCTTCCTTTGCAGCAACAGGAGCTACAGGTTTAACTGCTTCTTTCGCGGCAACAGGAGCTACAGGTTTAACTGCTTCCTTCGCAGCAACAGGAGTTACAGGTTTAACTGCTTCCTTTGCAGCAACAGGAGCTACAGGTTTAACTGCTTCCTTTGCAGCAACAGGAGCTACAGGTTTAACTGCTTCTTTCGCGGCAACAGGAATTGCAGGTTTGACTTTCTTTTCTTCTGCCATGATGCGATTCCTCCTTATTCAATCGTCGCGCCGGTTTTCACCGCGAGACGTACTTTTTTATCTTTAACAACCGCGACTTTAAACCGCGTTGCTTTTTTGGACTTTGGATCCATTAAAGAAACGTTGGATAAATGAATCGGGGCGTAAATATCAATGATCGAACCTTCAGGATTGTTTTGTTTAGGTTTTTGATGTTTCTTGCGAACATTAATCCCTTCGACAACAACGCGATGGTTCACGCGATCGATTTTTTGAATCGCACCGGTTTTACCTTTGTCTCTTCCAGCGATGATGATGACTTTGTCACCTTT
This sequence comes from Staphylococcus epidermidis, assembly GCA_945870555.1. Classification (GTDB taxonomy): domain Bacteria; phylum Bacillota_I; class Bacilli_A; order RFN20; family CAG-826; genus UBA970. The sequence goes on from CAMBSI010000015.1 coordinate 552, forward strand.
TTTTAATTGGGTTGCCATATCATGCTCCTTATAAAACTTCAGGTGCTAAGGAAATAATTTTCATAAATCCTTCACCCATATCTCGTAATTCTCGTGCGACTGGACCAAAGACGCGCGTACCTTTTGGGGTACCATCATCGTTGATTAAGACAATCGCGTTATCATCAAAAGAAATAGAGGAACCATCTGGGCGATGAATCGCTTTTCTTGTACGAACGATCACGCCTTTAACGATGTCACCTTTTTTTACACGACCATCAACAATTGCATTCTTGACGGCGCACATGACGATATCGCCAATGCTAGAAAAATTCCGAAAGGAACCACCATATAATTGGAAAATTCTCACTGATTTGGCGCCGGAATTATCCGCGACAACTAAATTAGTTTCCTTTTGAACCATTGGTTACGTCCTCCTTTAATTCAACTTTTTCAAAACCACGTTTATCAATCGAAACCAAGCGGAAACGTTTGGTTCTTGATAATGGTCTGGTTTCAACGATGGTCACAAGATCACCAAGCTTTGCTTCATTCTTTTCATCATGAGCAAAAAACTTTTTCGAGATCGTGACGAGTTTCTTATATTTTGGATGTGGGTTCTTGCTTACCACCAAAACGGCAATTGTTTTGTCGTTCTTGTTGGTGACCACAGTTCCAGTAAATTGACGGCGAGTGCCACGTTCCATAAGTGGTTGCCTCCTTATTTAAGACCTAATTCGCGTTCGCGGATGATCGTATAAATACGAGCAATATCCTTGCGAATGCTGGTTAAGTTCTTGCCATTCTTCAGTTGGCCAACCGCTTGTTGTCTGCGTAAGTTAAAGAGCTCTTCTTTGAGGGTGTAAATTTTCGCATTGAGCTCGTCGGTTTTTAAATCACGAATGTCCTTGAGTTTTAACACAATTACTTACCTCCTTCTTTAGCGACGCTTGCAACTTTATTGACCTTTGGCAATTGAACGGCATTTACAGCGGACAATTCTCGTTTGATAATTTTGGTTTTAACTGGCAATTTAAATCCAGCAAGGCGTAAGGCTTCGATTGCATCTTTGGCAGGAACGCCACCAATTTCAAACATAACCCGATTAATTTTGACAACTGCGACCCAGAATTCTGGAGCCCCTTTACCGGAACCCATTCGCACTTCGGCTGGCTTTTTGGTCTTTGCCATGTGTGGGAAAATGCGAATCCATACTTTACCCGTTCGCTTTGTGAAGTTGTTGAGCACGACACGTGCGGCTTCGATTTGACGATCAGAAACGTAGTTTCCTTCAACTGCTTGTAATCCATAGTCACCGAAAGCAACGGTATTACCTGCTTTGGATAAACCTTCCCATCGAAGGGAGTGTGGACGACGATATTTTACGCGTTTTGGTTGTAACATCGTTTATTCTCCTTGTACAGGACTAACCGCTTCTGGTTCATCAATCAATTCTTTTTCTTGATTGGTGTTTTGAGCAGTGGTGTCGTAATCCCCACGGCAAATCCATACTTTGACACCTAAACGACCATAAGTCGTGTGGGCTTCAACTTTAGCAAAATCAATATCCGAACGTAAGGTGTGTAATGGGATAATCCCTTCGTGATAACCTTCTCCACGAGCAATTTCAGCACCGCCTAAACGACCAGTGACCATGGTTTTAATACCTTTAGCACCAGCTTTTTTGACACGTTGAATCGCTTTCTTTTGCGCCGTTCTAAAGGAAGCACGTTGTTCAAGTTCCTTGGCGATACTTAATGCAACCAAGCGGGCATCAAGATCTGGAGCTTTCACTTCAAGTACATCCAACTTTAAAGTTCCACTCTTGACGATCTTTTGTAAATATTTGGTGAGACGATTGACGTTAGCACCATCTTGACCAATCACCACACCTGGACGGGCAACGTGGCAAATGACTGTCACGTTAAAACCTTTGTCTGTTTTTTGGCGTTCGATATCAATGTGTGCAACTAATGCTTCTGCTAACTCTTTATCTAAGTAACGGCGAACCGCGATGTCTTCTAATAAGAAGGTTGAAAAATCTTTCTTGTTCGCATACCATCGTGAGTTCCATCCTCGGCCTATGCCGACGCGGAAACCAACTGGATTAATTTTATGACCCATACTTTACATACCTGCTCTTTCTTTGAGGGTGCAAAATAAGTTGGTCTTGCGTTTAATAATTTTAAATGCAGATCCTTTTGCACGGGGCATAAAGCGCTTGTCACGTTTACCTTCATTGGCCGCAATTTCGGCAACGACTAAATTCGCTTCGGTCATTTGGTGATTCTTCACCGCATTTGCCGCTGCAGATTTAATAAGTTTAATGACATCAACACTCGCCTTGCGATTGATATTGGCAAGGATTGCTAATGCTTCACCAACTGATTTTCCACGAACGAGATCCACCACGAGTTTTGCTTTTCTTGGTGTAACCTTTACGTTATATGAGATGGATTTTGCAAAATCTTGTTTCATGCATTATCTCCTATTTGCCAGCTGGCTTTGCAGCAGGTTTTGCAGCTGGGGCAGCAGCAGGTTTAGCGGCTGCAGGAGCAGCGGCGGCAGGTTTAGCACCAGCAGCAGGAGCAGCGGCAGCAGGTTTAGCACCGGCAGCAGGTTTTCCAGCCGCGGCAGGACCGGCAGGAGCAGCAGCAGCGCCACCACCACTTGTAGAGGATGCTTTATCTTCTGCAGTATGGCCAGTGTGACCTTTAAAAATACGGGTAGGAGAGAATTCACCTAATTTATGACCAACCATATCTTCCGTGATGTAAACGGTGATATGTTCTTTGCCGTTATAAACTGCAAAGGTATGTTCAATAAATTCAGGCATAATCGTGGAACGACGTGACCATGTTTTGATGATTTCTTTTTTCTTTGCAAGGTTTAATTTATTGATGCGCTTCATCAAGAATTCATCGTAGAACGGTCCTTTTTTAATACTTCGTGACATGATGTTTCCTCCCTTTATTTATCGTTGATTCTGCGGATAATCAATCTGCCAGATGCTTTTTTACGACTGCGCGTCTTCACACCTTGTGAACGTTTACCCCAAGGAGTTCTTGGTGCATCACGACCAATTGGTGTCTTACCACTACCACCACCGTGAGGGTGATCGGTTGGGTTCATGCGTGAACCGGCGACTGCAGGACGAATGTTCAACCAGCGTGATTTGCCAGCCTTACCAAAGTTAATCAAGTTATATTCTTCGTTACCAACCACACCAATCGTGGCACGGCAAGTTCCTAAGACTTTACGAACTTCACCACTGGTTAAACGTAAGGTAATATATTTATCTTCTTTACCAAGAATTTGAACCGAGGAACCAGCAGCTCGAGCCATTTGACCGCCACGACCTGGGGTGAGTTCAACGTTGTGAACAATCGTACCTTCAGGGATATTTGCAAGTGGCATCGCGTTGCCAACTTTAATATCCACTTGTTGGCCAGAAATAATTTTGCTGCCAACTGGTAAATCTTTTGGGGATAAAATATAAGTTTTTTCACCATCCAAATAATTGACAAGAGAAATATAGGCGTTGCGGAATGGATCATATTCAATCGACGCAATCGTACCGACAACATCATCTTTAACGCGACGGAAATCGATTAAACGATAGCGGCGTTTATTACCGCCACCAATGTGACGTGTGGTGATGACGCCTTGATTGTTACGACCACCAGTATTCATCTTTTTGGTTAAAAGACTCTTTAATGGTTTGCGGGTGGTTAATTCTTCAAACGTGGTATTGGTCATTTCCCGACGTGAAGGTGTATAAGGACGATATGAACGAATGGCCATGTGTGATTACCTCCTTATTCCTTGAATAAGTCAAGCGCTTGACCGCTGACCAGTGTGACGATTGCTTTTTTGAATGCTGAAATCTTTCCAGGATATTGACCACGACGGGTAAATTTGGAGTGAACATTGACGATATTCACTTTCTTTACTTTCACTTTATAGGTTGCTTCAAATGCCAATTTAACTTGAGTTTTATTAGCATTACCATCGACTTCAACGGTAATTTTTTGTTGCTTTTCCATTGCCTTCATCGACTTTTCAGTGATGAGTGGACGAATGATGGCGGCATAACTTGATAATGCAACTTTAGGTGATGCGGTTGCTGAGGTGGTTGCTTTTTCAGTTTTCACTGCAACCACTTTTTCAGTCTTCGATTCTTTTTTTGGTTTTGCTGATTCTACTTTTTTTGCAGCTTTTGCTTCTGCAATCACAGGAGTAGATTTGACTACTTTGGTTTCTGCAACCACAGGAGTAGGTTTAACTACTTTAGTTTGCGCCGCTTCGGTAGCGACTTTCTTGGTAACTGCCATTATTGGAGAACCTCCTCAATCTTCGTTAAGACATTTTTTGCTAAGACCACATATTCCGCGTTCATGATGTCAACTGCAGATAATTGATCATGGGTTACGTAATTTACTTTTGGTAAATTTCTCACTGCCAAGACAACTTTTTCTTCAGAGGTTTCACCAACCAATAAAACCTTGCCAGAGATCTTTAAGGTTTGCATGGCTGTCAAAGCGTCTTTTGTTTTACCGGATTTAAAGGTTAGTGCATCGACAATTAACAATTTCTTTTCTAAAAACTTTTCCGATAATGCGGAACGGAATGCTAATCGATATTGTTTTTTGTTTTGACCGATGGCATGATTTTCTTTACCAGTTGGTCCAAATGAAATACCACCACCAACCCAAAGTGGCGAACGTTTCATACCCGCACGGGCACGACCTGTTCCTTTTTGTTTCCATGGTTTAATCCCGGAACCAGCAACTTCACCTTTGGTTTTGGTCTTGGCATTACTTTGTCTAGCATTTGCTAACGCAACTTGAACCGCGTCAAACATGGTTTGACGATGAGGAGCGATTGAGAAAATTTCTCCATTTAAAGTAATTTCAGAAGCCTTCGCTCCAGTTAAAGAGAGGACTTGAACTTTTAAGGATTGTACGGTATTTGCCATCATTCATTCCTCCTTTATTTGGCGGCCACTTGACGATTAATCAAGGGCTTCGCAACAAGGGCTTGTCCTAATTGAGTTTTAATTGCGGAACGAATCATCACATAACCTAAATTAGGTCCTGGGATGCCGCCTCGCACGAGTAATGCATTTTTAGCTTTATCAACACCAACCACTAATAAGTTAATGATCGTTGCTTGTTTTTCACCATGATGACCCGCCATGTGTTTACCTGGGTGAACGCGGTTGTTTGTACGACCAACCGTCGCCATCGAACCAGGACCACGGTGAGGATAAGACGCACCATGAGATTTTGGAGAAATCGTATTGTGATAACGTTTAATGGTACCTGAAAAACCTTTACCTTTAGACGTTCCAACCACATCCACAACATCACCATTCTTAAACACGGTAACATCGAGGTTGTCGCCAACTTTTAAATTGCTCACATCGGTAAATGGCAATTCTCCTAAATGAGTTTTCGGCGTCACATTGATTTTTTTATAAATACCAAGCGCTGGTTTATTTAAGCGCTTTTCAATAATATCTTTATATCCAATTTGAACACTGACATAACCATCTTTTTCTTTGGTTTTGATGGCAGTGATGGTGTTTGGTAAAACTTCAATAACCGTCACTGGATAAGTCGTGCCGTCTTCAGCAAACACTTGCGTCATGCCCATTTTTCTTCCGATTAATGCTTTCATGATGGCCTCCTATCTTAAAGCTTAATGTCGATGTCAACACCATTTGGTAAATCCAATTGACGTAACGTATCGACCGTTGCTTTGTTATGATCGGTAATATCGATCAAACGTTTGTGGGTGCGAATTTCAAATTGTTCACGAGCATCCTTATATTTATGAACCGCTCGTAAAACGGTATAGACTTCTTTTTCCGTTGGTAACGGGATTGGACCAACAACGGTCGCCCCAGTTTTACGGACAGCGGCAACAAGTTTTTGAACGCTAAGATCTAACATCTTATGTTCGTAAGCTTTTAGCCGGACGCGAATCTTCTTCGATTTAGCCATGAATTCTTTCCTCCTTTGATGAATCTTCACAGTATGGTTCTTGAGCTCGATGCGAATTCCCTGACACCCATTCATGACAACGCCTGTGGGTGTGTCAGCAACCTCGCACTTCAACGCTAAGACACGAAAATGATTTTACCCTTGGTTATCGACCGTGTCAACACTTTTTAGATGGAAAGATTTTTACAAAATTAACATCGCATCGCCAAAACTAAAAAAACGATACTTTAGATCAATGGCGACTTGATAAATCTTTAGGAGTTCTTCTCGACCGACGAAGGCTGACACCATCATCACAAGCGTCGATTTCGGTAGGTGGAAATTCGTAATTAAGCCTTGAATCGTCGAAAACGTATAGCCCGGCGTGATAAAAATGTTAGTTTTTGCCTTTTCTGATACAAATTTGCCATGTTTTTGCCAATTTGCCTCTAAGGTTCTGGTTGCAGTGGTTCCGATGGCAATGAGACGTTTTTGATTAGCTTTTGCCTGGTTAAGCGCTTGGGCGGCAAATGCATCCACTTCATAACGTTCTTCATGCATGACATGATCTTCGGTTTTTTCTACTTTGACCGGTTTAAATGTCCCTAAACCGATTTGTAACATGACATCCACCATTTGAATGCCTCGGCGTGTCAATTGATCAATCAAAGGTTGGGTAAAATGAAAACCTGCCGTAGGGGCAGCCGCCGATCCAGGGACTTTTGCATATACCGTTTGATACCGATCTGGATCTTGGAGATTGGCCTTAATGTAAGGGGGGAGAGGAACCGTGCCAAGATGGGCAAGGACTTCAAGAAAAATTCCCTTAAATTCAAATGTAAAAATACGATTGCCATCTTCTTCAACTTTTATACATGTGGCTTTTAGTTCACCTTGACCAAACGTAATGACGGTTCCTTCTTTAACCACTTTTGCATTGCCAACCAAACATCGATATTGCCGTTGACCAAGATCATCCAAAAGTAGCAATTCAACATGCGCTTGGGTGGATATTTTTGTCCCAAATAGTCGAGCAGGTATCACCTTCGTGTTATTGCGAATGAGCACATCATCGGCCTTAAGGTAGTCACCGATGTTTTTAAACACACGATGCTCAATCGTTTTCGTCGCACGGTGATAAACAAGCAACCTACTTTCATCGCGTTTTTCCGATGGGGTTTGGGCGATTAAGGATGGTGGTAAATGAAAATCAAAGAGACGAATATCCATTAGAAACCTCGGTCATCGCCATAATTGGATAACACTTTTGCGGCATAGGCTTGAAATTGATCTTTTTCAATCGCCACTCTTGCACCCTCAACGATGCGAATTAAGAATCTTAAATTATGAATGGACATAAGGCGTTTGCCTAACATTTCTTCACTGCGAAAAAGATGACGCAAATAAGCCCGTGAATAATGTTTGCATGTCTGACAATCACACGTTGAATCAACAGGTGTAAAATCCTTTTCATATTGACCATCCTTGATGTTGATGCGTCCGGTGGACGTCATTAAGGCACCATGACGTGCCAATCGTGTTGGTAAGACACAATCAAACATATCGACACCTTGACCAATCGCCTCTAAGATATAGTCCAATGATCCAATGCCCATGACGTAACGAGGCTTATCTAATGGTAAAAAGGGAATCGCTGATTGAATCATCGAGGAAAAAATGGGTTTAGGTTCACCGATGGATGTACCCCCGATTGCAAAACCATCAAAGGGTAAAGCGGTGGTTGCTTTTGCAGACCATGCACGCAGGTCGGGAAATTCTCCACCTTGAACGATACCAAATAACGCTTGATGTTGACCGCGTGGGGTGGCAAGGCAACGTTTTGCCCACCGAATCGTGCGTTCTGTACTTGCGGTTGCATAGGCAAGGTCAGCTGGATAAGGGATACATTCATCAAATGCCATGATGATATCTGCACCGATTTGTTTTTGTTTTTCAATCGCCAATTCTGGTGTTAAGCTCATCAAATCCCCATTCAAGTGGTTACGAAAGGTAACACCTTCTTCAGAGATGATGCGATTTTTGGCCAAAGAAAACACTTGAAAACCACCGGAATCCGTTAGGATGGGACCATCATAGTGCATAAACTGATGAATACCACCTGCCGCTTCAATCACGTCTGTACCGGGCCTCAACGCTAAGTGATAGGTATTCGATAAAATAACCCCAGATCCAACTGCTTTGATTTCTTCAGGGTCTAAGGATTTAACGGTTGCTAAGGTTCCCACAGGCATAAACATCGGCGTTGAAACCTTGCCGTGAGCAGTGGTTAACGTTGCCGTTCGGGCAAGGGAATCTTTTGAGGTATGACGAACTGAAAATTGAATCGGATTTGCCATGATTTATTCCCCAACCTTCAGTAAGGTTAACATTCGCGGTTGCTTCTTTAAAAAATAATATAGAGGAATTCCCAACAAATAAACCACGGCTGCTTCACCTAATGCGACCGTGAATCCAGTGACCATCGCAATTTCAAAACTTAGGGTTAATGCTGGTATCGCAATTGGTAAAAACAGCGCCAAGTAAATCCCATTCAAAACCACAGGAGCAAGTAGTCCTATTCCTTTGTGTTTGACGAGGATCATTACGGTTAATGCAAGGTAGGTGATCAAACTGCCTATCACGGCATCGATGAAAGCAAATCCCCCACCAATCGGTCCAAATAGGTTTGCAATGAAGGTCCCAATGATAAGACCGATTGCATAATCTTTACGAAACCACACCAAGATTAACAACGCTTCCGAGATGCGAAATTGGATAGCAAAATAACTCAATGCATTCAATGGCGGAACCAAGGTCAGGACGATATAAAGACTTGCAATGACCGCATTACGGGTCATTCGTTGAATGTTCATGCGATGTTCTTTCGCTTTTATGATAACACGCGGAAAAAGTGCGCTTAGATGAAAATTGATGAAATATGGTAAAATCCACTTAATAACCTTCTATCATTGTTCAAGGTTAGAAAAGGGAATAACCCCTATGGAGGAAGTGTAGATGCCAAAGTTTGCAGTTGTATCCGACTCGTGTGTGGACTTACCTTTAAAGGTTGTCCAAAGCTTAGATCTCAATGTGGTCCCTATGATCGTCACGATTGACGATAAGACCTATCGTAACTTTCCAGATGAAAGAGAACTCACGACTGCCAAGTTTAATGAGTTCCTAAAAAATAAAGCCAAGCCAAAAACCTCGCAACCAGCTCCTCAAGCCGTGATTGAAATCTTAGAACCATTATTGAAGGCCGGTCAAGATGTCTTGCTCATGAGTATCTCGAGCAATTTATCGCAAACCTTCAACTCGATGAACATTGCGAAGACGGAAATGAAAGAAAAGTATCCAAATCGTCGCATTGAACTTTTTGATACCCTTAACGCCTCATTAGGTGAAGGATTAATTGTTCACAAAGCATTACTCTGGAGAAAAGAAGAAAAGACGTTAGACGAAACCTTAACGTACTTGAACTCCATCCGTAACAAAGTAGTTGCCGTGGTTGCTTTTGATGATCTTTCCCACTTATTCCGTGGCGGACGTATCAATGCTGCAAAGTTTGCCCTTGGTTCATTCTTAGGCATTAAACCAATCTTAATTTGCAACTCAGAAGGTCGTATCGTCCCCGTTCCAAAAATCAAAGCTCGTGGCCGTAAAAATGCCTTGGCTTTCTTATTGGAAACCTTTAAGAAGTATGTTGAACAAACGGACACCGTCTTTATCGTTCACTCCGATTCTGCAGAAGATGCAAAATTCCTTGGTGAAGAATTAAAGAAAATTCGTCCAATCAAGACCTTGGTCACGAACACAATGGGACCCGTCATCGGCGCCCATGGTGGTTTAGGAACCATCGGTATCATGTTCATTGGCAAAACCAAAGACATCGAATAAGGTTACCCAATTCAAAGAAAAAAGGAGAGATGTATCTCTCCTTTTTTTATTTACGTTCGTTTAGTAAGCGGATGAGGATTTGATTGGTTAAGGTTGGATTGACTTTCCCACCAGTTTTTTTCATGATTTGCCCGATGAGAAATCCAACCGCCCGATCTTTCCCTTGATGGAAATCAAGAATCGATTGGGGATTGGCGTTGAGGATTTGGACAATCTGGTCGGTGATGTAGGTCGGATCAGAAATTTGTAGCATGTTTTTGGCTTCTGCTAACACGCGTGGTTCTCGCGTATCCGTGAGCATAATTTCAAAGAGTTCTTTCGCTTGTTTATTGGATAGATCACCTTTGGCAATCATCTCAATCAATTTCGCAAACAAAACGGGTTGAATCGGAAATTCAAGCATCGTTCGATTCGATTTATTGAGATAACTGGCAATATCACTGAGCAACCAATTGGCATAAAGTTTATAGTGGGTTCCTTGTTGAACCAAGGCATCAAAATATTCCGAGACATAAACATCTTGCGTTAATTGTTGAGCGTCATAACTTGGCAAACCAAACTGGGTTTGATAGCGTTCCCGTTTCACCGTGCCTAACGGTAAAGCAGTTTGAATGGCTTGCTTGATCATCGCTTGGGATAAATCAATTGGTAGTAAATTGGGTTCCGTAAAATATTTATAATCCACCGCATCGGTTTTTTTACGCATGAGGATCGTTTCTTTTTTGAGTTCGTCATACCGGCGGGTTTCTTGATCAACCTTGATTCCAGAGATCAATAAGCGTTCTTGGCGAATCATTTCTGCATCGATCGCACGTTGCACGTTTGCAATCGAATTCAAATTTTTAATTTCAACTTTCGTTCCAAAGGTGGTGACACCGACTGGACGTAAGGAAATGTTGACGTCGCATCGTAAAGATCCCTCTTCCATTTTTCCAGTTGAGACTTTTAAAAAGGAAACGATTTGCCGAATCGCATCGACAAACGCAGCTGCTTGCGCCCCATTTTGAATATCAGGACGGGTGACAATTTCCATCAAGGGAATACCAGCCCGGTTATAATCAACCAATGTAAACCCATCATAATGGTGTTGCATGGCGGTATCTTCTTCAACGTGTAATCGTTCAATCCGAATGCGAAACGGCTTGCCTTCGACGTCAACCTCAATCCAACCCTCAGATCCAATCGGTCGATGATTTTGTGTGATTTGATAACCTTTCGGTAAGTCTGGATAAAAATAATTTTTACGATCAAACCATAATTGATGATCAATCGTTAAATGCAAGGCATCACAAACTTGAATCGCATTCAGGATCGCTTGTTGGTTTACATAAGGCATGGTTCCAGGATGACCTAAATCTAGCGGAAAAACCGCGGTATTGGGTTCCGCTTTATATGTGACCGGGGCAGCGGAAAACATCTTGGTTTTCGTTTTCATTTCCACGTGGATTTCTAATCCGATCACTGCTTCTAAGTTCATGTGTTTGTCCTAGTCGTGGTAGAAAGATTATGAAAACCCATCGCATCTTCAATCACTTTCGCAATCAATAACGTTGTACCTTCTTCAAAGGCACGACCCATGACATTGCCACCAAATGGCATCTTATGTTCAAAACCAATCGGAACCGTGATCGACGGTAAACCGGCGAAATTTCCTAATGCTAAATGAGAATCGGCGATTAAATACTGACTTGATAATCGATCACTACTATCGGTAAACTTTGGGGCAATCGTCGGTGCAGCCGGTAAATAAATGACATCATACGTTTGATAAATACGTTGAAGCGCATCCACGATCATGCGACGAACACGTTGCGCTCTTAAAAAAAGATCCTGTTGATTATCACGCATGAGCACAAAACTTCCGATGACAAATCGCCGTTTGATTAATTCAGAAAATCCCGCAGTTCGAGATTGCATCATCACATCTTGATACGTCTTCCCTTGATAACCTGGACCAAACTTCAGACCATCTAAATTTGCGTTATTGCTTGTTGCTTCCGCACAAGAAATCGTCATATAGGTTGGGTAAATGGCTTGGAGTAAATCTTTTGGAAAAACAATTGTTTCAACGATCGCTCCAGCTTTTTTTAAAGCATCCGTGGATTGTTGAAAGGCTTTTAAAATCGTTGGATTGGAAATGGAGTCGATGACTTCTTTAAGGATTGCAACTTTTTTACCACGAATGGTTTGTTGAAGTTGGTAAGTTTGTTTGGTTGCTTGATGACTGGTTGCATCTTGGGCATCATGACCGCTTAACAACGTGGTTAACGCAGCGGCATCGGCAACCGATCTTGTGAAGTAAGCCACATGGTCTAACGAGGGAGCAAAAGGAAATAAACCATAACGAGAAATGAGTCCCCAGGTTGGTTTAAAGCCAACCAGACCAGCATAACTTGCCGGTTTTCTCACGGAGTCACCGGTGTCACTACCTAATGAAAAAGGAACAATGCTACTTGCAACCGCAGCAGCAGATCCAGAACTACTGCCACCAATTTGTCTTTGTTTAGATGAGTCATAAGGGTTATATTGCCAGCCTTTATGACCGGTCATGCCGGTTCCACCCATCGCGAGTTCATCTAACGTTGTCTTGCCAATTAAAATCGCTTTTGCTTGGATTAATTTTTCATAGACGGTTGCATCATATAACGGCACATATCCTTTAAGGATGTTACTTCCCGCGGTTGTTTCTAAACCCTTTGTAGAAAAATTATCTTTGATGACGAAGGGAATTCCCCAAAATAGATTATCTTTTTCCGGTGTGGTCAAGGCAGTTGCTTGCGCAAGCGCGACGGTTTCGGTGACCATTTCAAAACTATTCCAAGGATCCGCTTTTGCCCTTGCAATCGCTTCTTTGGTTAAGGCAAGGGGAGTGGTTTCCTTTTTGACCAAGGCATCATGGATACCGACAATGGTGCGATCTAAAATATGCATTTAGCCAACCACCTTCGGCAATTTGATTTGTCCTTGAGAAACAAAGGCAGCATTCTTCGTCGCTTCGGATTGGGATAAAGGTTGGGTGGGTTGATCTGGTCTTAAGACGTTGGTGGATACTGGAAAAGGAAACGTCATTGGCGTCACCGACTCAACGCCGCTAATTTTTCCAATCAATGCCATTTGTTGAAGTAAGATATCAAATTCTTGAATTAAGACTTGGTATTGAGCGTCGGTCATCTCAAAAAGAAGTCTTGTACTGGCATCTTTTAATAATGGTAAATCAATCTTTTTCATTGAAAATTATTATACCTTTTCTTTCGATAAAATTGCCAATAGGCCAACCTCATCGATTAAGGAAACGCCAAGACTTTGGGCTTTGACAAGCTTGCTACCAGCATCTTGACCATGAATTAAGTAATGGGTGTTTTTGGAAATACTCCCGCTTACTTTTGCACCCATCGCTTCAAGTTTTTCGCTTAATGCTTCCCGCGTAAAGTCGTTGAAAGATCCAGTGATGACGACGGTTTTATCGGTGAAGAACGTTTGGGTCGTCGATGCCACGCCTAAATAATTCATGTTTAAACCAAGGACCTTTAATGCCTCGATGAGTTGTTGGTTTTCGGGTTTCTTAAAATAGTTAAGAATTGCATCGGTCACAACCGGACCAGTATCATCCAATGCCAATAAATCTTGGGCGGAGGCTTTTGCAAGGTTTGGCAACATCTTGAATCGCTTTGCCAATTGTTTCGCCGTTTTTTCACCCACTTCTTTGATTCCTAAACCGACGATTAATTTTTCTAAGCTTCGTTGTTTACTCGTCTCAATCGATGTAAGCAATTGGTCGACGGATTTATCGGAATATCCGTCCATTTCAAGTAAGACATCTTTTTTAAGATGAAGTTTATAAAGATCAGGAATGGATTGAATCAAGCCAACTTCATACAAATCTTCGATGATTTTTTCGCCCAATCCCTTGATGTCCATTGCGACTTTGGATACAAAATGAATTAAGGATTCAACATGTCTTGCACGACAATTTGGATTTTTACAAAAGTGCATCGCCTCGATTTTTTCTAAAGTAGCACCACACGCCGGACAATGCGTAATCATCTTGACTTTGATCGCATTGATCTTTCGATGGCTAGGATCCACTTGCACCACTTCAGGAATCACTTCTCCAGCCTTACGAATCCAAACTTGGTCACCGATATGTAAATCTTTTATCATCATAAAATCTTCATTGTGTAAGGTTGCCCGTGCAATCATACTTCCAGAAACTCGAACAGGTGTTAAGACCGCATTGGGGGTAATCTTACCGGTGCGACCAACTGTAAAAATCACTTGCTCTAAGGTAGTTTTCACAAGTTCAGGAGGATATTTATAAGCAATCGCCCAACGCGGTGTTTTCGCGGTGTATCCTAACCGTTGATGATCGTAAAGCGTGTTGACTTTGATGACAATCCCATCGGTATCATAAGCAAGATCGGGACGTTGGTGTTCATAGTCGCGAATATAAGCAAGCACTTGATCGATGCCTTTGACGGTCCGCGATTCAGGGTTTACTTTAAAACCTTGTTGTTTTAGAAAGGTTAAGGATTGTTCGTGGGTCGTCATGCCTAGTTCATATGCATTGACCACATAATATAGAAATGCATCGAGCTGACGTGATGCTGTCATGGACGCATCCAATTGACGAATCGATCCAGCAGCAGCGTTGCGTGGATTCGCTAGCAACGGTTCATCGTTGGCAGATCGTTGGTTATTTAATTGCTGAAAAACTTTTCTAGTCATATACACTTCACCACGCACTTCAATGGTCCGTAAATCTGGGATGGTTAATGGAATGGACTTAATGGTCTTGATGTTTTGGGTAACATCTTCACCTACTTCACCATCGCCACGGGTGGCAGCATACACTAATTTTCCTAACCGATATTCGATGCTGATGGCAAGACCATCGATTTTTAATTCACACACATAATCGATTGGTTTTATCGAGTTTAGGGTATCCATCACGCGTTGATTAAAGGCCCGGACATCTTTTTCATCATACGCATTTGCCAAAGAAAGCATCATGCGCGTGTGGGTGATTTTTTGAAAGGATGATTGAATCGATCCACCAACCCGTTGACTCGGTGAATGCGCCGAGGCAAATTGCGGATACTTCTTTTCTAAATCCATTAACTCTTGCATCAATCGGTCATAGGTTGCATCATCGATGCTGGATTGGTTTAAAACATAATACTCATTGTTGTATTGGTTTAATAAGGCTCTTAATTTTAAAATGCGTTGTTCGATATCCATGGTTTATTTGACCTTGCTTAACTTGGGATGTTGGGCAACGAGTTTTTTGGTTTGCGCAAGCTGAGCAAATGCAATTTCCACAATCTCACTGGATAGAATATTCACAATTTTCCCTACGCCAAAACTTTCATGGGTACAAGCATCGCCAACTTGCCATTGAATTTTTTCTTTATGTTGGTTTGAGATATCAAGTTGACCCGCGTGAACCACACCAAGCCGGGAAGGTTGACTTGGTTGAATGGGTTGCGAACCAACCTGCCCATGTTCTTGATACATGGTTTTGAAGCTTAAACCTGCTTCTTTAAAGAAACGTGATGGGGTTAAATTACCACCAATGACAAACGAAAAATCACTCGCACACGTTAAGGTGAGCGTTTTTTTGGCACGGGTAAACGCAACGTAACATAAGCGTCTTTCTTCTTCTAATCCTAAATATGCCGAATCATCAAGCGTTCGCATCGATGGAAAGACACCTTCATTTAAACCAATCACAAAGACATGATCAAACTCTAATCCCTTTGCCGTATGGACGGTCATTAAAGAAACCGCATTGTCATTGACGACTTCATCTTGGGCAGACATTAAGGAAATGTTTTCTAAATATTGACCAAACGTCGCGTCTTCGCTTCGATCCAAAAATTCTTCAAGATCATCCAATAAGGTATAGACGTTTTCTAAACGATCTTCTTCATCACCTTGATCAAGACTTTGTAAGTAACCAAGTTTTCTTAAAAAATCCTCAGCCTCTTGCCGTAGATTTAATCCTTCTGTGGTTAAGCGAATGCGATACATCTCAATCGTTTCCATCATTGGTTTCAATTGAACTTTTAATTTATTAATCACATCGGCAAACATATCGAGACCAGCACTTGCCTCATATAAAGAAAGATTACGCGAGGACGCTAATCCTTTTAATTGTTGAAACGTCACTTCACCAATCCCACGACGTGGGACGTTAATGATGCGTTCAAAAGACAAATCATCTTGTGGATTGAGGATCAATTTAAAATAGGCAACAGCATCTTTGATTTCTTGGCGTTGATAAAATCTCATCCCACCAAAAATCCGAAAGGGAATTTGTTGCCTTGTTAAGGCTTTTTCAAAAGGAAGTGTTAAATAGTTAGCCCGATAGAGGATGACCATATCTTTGGCAGATTTACCTTGTTGAATCAACCGATGAATCGACTGCACGACCGCGTGGGCTTCTTCTTCACGATTAAAGTACCGTTGATGGGTCACTGCTTGACCTTCCGTGATGTCGGTAAATAAATCTTTCTTGACGCGATTCTGATTATGATCGATAAGCAGGTTAGCAAGATCAAGAATTGGTTTGGTTGAGCGATAGTTTTGGTTAAGGATAATCGTATCAATCGTGAATTCATTGGTTAAATCTAAAATAATTTTTGGATTCGCACCACGCCATGAATAAATGGTTTGGTCCGGATCACCAACCACATAAAGTGAAGTATGCTTGCTTAAGATTAAACGAAGTAATCGATACTGAACATCATTCGTGTCTTGAAATTCATCGACGAGAATATGCTCATAATTCGCTTGCCATTTCGCTTGAACCTCTGGATACTTTTGAAGGATTTCAATACATTTAATTAACAAATCATCAAAATCTAGGTTCGCCATTTTTTTCATTTTTTCTTCGTAGGATTCATAAAAAGCCAAACACAATTTTTCGGATGGAAAGCGTTCATAATCAATGCGTATATCGGATGGTAATTGACCAAGGGATTTTTGTTCGCCAATGTATCTTAATGCGACTTTAACGATGTCATCACCACGGCGAAAACCTTTTTCTTCCGCAATCGTCTTCACAAGTTTTTGTTGGTCGTCATCATCAAGAATGGTGAAGGTTGTTGGATAACCTAAGCGAAAAATTTCTCGACGAAGAAACCTTGCTGCAAAGCTATGATAGGTCATGATCTTTAAGCGATTGCCTAAGTTTGGAACAAGCAGATTCGCACGCGTTAACATTTCTTTTGCAACTTTATTGGTGAAGGTAATCGCAAGGATTTGTTCAGGTAAAACTTCTTTTTCGCGAATTAAATAAGCAAGTCGATAGGTAAGGACTCTCGTCTTACCGCTACCTGCACCGGCGATGATGCGAACATAGCGCGATTCCGTTGAAACCGCTTGCCATTGTTTAGGGTTTAGTTGTGATTGAAATTCCATAAAATAATACAACTTAATTTTAACAAATTTCAACGGTGATTACTATGGAAAAGGCATCATAAAAAGATTTGTTTCTATCGCATCTTTAATCGCATTTGATCCAATATAATTCGTAAAGCCTTCCTGCTGAGAAATTCGTAAGGTTGGGGAAGGTAAAAAAGGCGTCGCTTCATCAAGATATAGTTCCCATAAAGATTGTTGACCTATCCACGTTTGGAGTGGATTCAAGATTGGCATCGCGTGAGGACAACCTTCCACGTAATAAAAACGTAAGACATGTGGGTGAGGATTAACGCTTGGCAATGGTAAAATAAAAATGATGGCAAAAAATAAAAACCAACCTATTATCTTGCGA
>CAMBSI010000016.1 GCA_945870555.1 Staphylococcus epidermidis
GGTTATGTCGTCTTTGGAGCGATTGCCATTTCGATTTTTGGATCATTGAATGGTTCCATTTTATCTTTCCCTCGCGTCTACTTAGCCATGGCGGAAGATGATACCTTACCAAGAGTCTTTGGTAAGATTGATGCTAAATTCCAAACCCCTTGGGTGGCAATTCTTGGTCAAACACTTATCTCGTTGATTATCGTCTTGTTAGGATACAGTAATGTCAATTATTTACTATCCATCATTTTATTTGGAGCATTGGTCTTTAATACCCTTATTTTCTTTGCCGTCTTTAAATTCAGAAAGACGATGAAGGAAGTCGATCGCCCTTATAAAGTATGGGGTTATCCATATGTACCAGCATTGGCCATTCTTGGCATGTTAATTTTGTTAGTGGTCACATTTATCAATAGCTTTGAAGCGTCGCTACTTGGTTTATTTGTAATTTTAATTGGTAATGGTGTGTATGACGTGTGGATGGATCGCTTTGAGCATGAACCACCTGCAGTCTTACAACCTGTAAAAGCGGCGACCAAAACTTTATCCACCACGAAAAAAACGACAAAAAAAGCGAAATAAAATATAAAGGTTAAAACGTCTTGAACATCAAGACGTTTTTTCTTTTCTTTTGGAAAAACTTAACAATCAGTCCATAAATAAATATGACGTTTTTAACTAAAAAAGCATACAAAAGAAACAAAATAAATCCGACAATGTTTTCATAAAAAATTAATCTTCTTTTGTTATCAAGATTCGTTAAAATAAAAGTCCAATGATAAAAGAAGTTGAAGAAAAAAAAGCATTTCCTTCAGTGGTCGCTGTGCTCGATCTTAAATCCTTTTATGCAGTCGTAGAATGCGTAGAAAGAGGGCTAGATCCATTTACAACCCCACTCGTGGTTGCCGACAAAAGTCGTGGTTCTGGAACCATTATTTTAGCGGTATCGCCTTATCTAAGAGCTCAAGGTATTCCCTCGCGTTTAAGGGTTTTTGAATTACCAAAACGAGATGACATTATTTTTGCAACCCCACGGATGAGTTTATATCTAGAAAAGTCCGCGCGCGTGATGGCAACCCTGCTGGATTTTGTGGGTGAAGATGATCTCCATATTTATAGTGTCGATGAAGCCTTTTTAAACTTGGGTCCTTATTTAAAACTCTATCAACAAACACCGCGAGACATCATGAAAAAAATTAAAGACAAAATTTATCGGCAAATGAAATTGCTGGCGACGGTTGGGATTGGTGATAATCCGTTCCTCGCCAAGAGTGCGTTGGATATAGAAGCCAAAAAAGCAAAAGACGGAATTGCCGAATGGCATCTTCGCGATATTCAAGATAAATTCTGGCCACTTCCTGTCGGAGACATGTGGGGTATTGCTTCTCGAATGGAACAACGCCTTCATCAACTTGGCGTCATGTCGATTGGTGACTTGGCAAATTATCCACAACATAAATTAATTGCCCATTATGGTGTGATGGGTCAACAACTCCACGATCATGCAAATGGTATTGATCGGTCAAATATTCGTGAAAAATATAGCCCAAAGGAGCCTGGGATTAGCATGGGACAAGTACTTTATCGAGATTATGCCATCGATGAAGCTGCCTTGGTGTTACGCGAAATGTGTGATGATTTAACCCTTCGCTTACGTTTGCAAAGTAACCTAACGTCATTGGTTCACTTAAGTGTTGGTTATTCTGCAACACTTGGAGGGTTTTCTCATCAAATGAGCTTAATCAGAGCGACCGATGATGAAGATATTTTGTACGAAGCATTGATGAGGGTTTACCATCGATATGTTGAAAACAAACCGATTCGTAATCTAACCTTTGCGTTTAGAAAATTGTCGCCACTTGATCACGAACAATTGGATCTATTCACGGATGTCAACGCCACTGATAAAAAACGAAAACTACAATTCACGATTGCACAAATCAAAGATCGCTATGGTCATAACGCTATCCTTCGCACCTCCGCATTGTTAAAAGCATCCACCACCAAAGATCGGCATACATTAATCGGAGGGCATCGTAAATGAGTGATCGTGGTATGAAAAAATGGGCTCCTTATGCTTCTCTTATTGAACAAAAAGGAACCATTCAACGTATGAAGCAAGCACGCCATCAAATGAATAAACCCCTTTTGAGTCAAGACATGGCGATGGAAATCAATGATCAACTGCTTCAGTCAAAAGGGCAACGGATTGTGTTGACCATCTATGAAAATCAAACCAAACATGTCATCAAAGGCATCGTGGAAAAGATTGATTTTGATCAAAAATGGTTAAAAATCAACCAAAACAAGATATCTTTTCCTTCTATCCTATCCATTAAGATTGAAAACCCAACAAAATGAACCATTAAATTGTTTATCATGTAGGAACCTTAAAATAATGTTTATGAATGGTTCCAATTTGTAGAAGTTGTCATCACTTCCGTGTAAAGTAATCGATGATGAATACGATTAATGCTTTACTGCTCAAGATCAAAAAGGGCAACCGAGAAGCGATGCAAGACCTCTACGAACAAACACGTCGTGGTCTCTATGCTTTTATTCTTCCTTATTTACACGACAATCAGTTAACGGAAGATGTCATGCAAGATACCTACCTCAAAGTCATGGATAACATTCAAAGCTTCCATGCAAACGCGCAAGGGATGAATTGGATCCTCACGATTGCGAGAAACACTGCACTCAATCTAATCAAAATAAGAGGTCGAGAAACCCAGGTTGAGCGTGAAGTCTTAGAGGAAACGATTCCATCCACAGCGGATGTCTACGATTTAGGTTCTCCCATCATTACACTCGCAAAAAAAATTCTAAGCAAAGACGAACAAACCATCTTATTCCTTTATGCAATTAGTGAATATAAACATCGAGAAATTGCCTTAATCCTCGATATACCAATCGGAACCGTGACATGGAAATACAACGAAGCCATTAAAAAAATGAAGGGGGCGCTGACAAAATGAAAGAAAAAGATTTGTTAAAAAATATTAAACGCGAAGCGGAAAGGAACATGCCCAACCTTCAGTCTTTTGTCAAAACGAACTTTGCAAAAAACAATCGTTTCAATTTTTTTAAATTCATTCCAGCAGCGACCATTTTAACGGGTATATTTATTTTCTCGATCATTATTTCAAATGCAAATCCAATCCAAACTTCAAGCGGCGACATCAATTCCACACCTTCGAGTTCTTTACCAACTTCAAGTGAAGTGGTGCTACCACCATTGCGTTTAAATTCAGATAAAGAAGCAATTTCAATCTCAAGTGTAACTTCTGCAACCTTGTTAAGTAATTTGATGTTCAACGAACCACTTCCTGCGATTTATCCAACCTTAAGCAAACCGAAAAACGATCGAGAAAAAATTAATTTTGATGACACGATGATGTTACTTAAACCGTACTTATCCGTTTTTGAACAATTTTTGGGTTCAGCAACTACGCCAACCGTTACGTCCCAAAATTCGGATAATCCTGATTTTGATTATTTAGATACCTTTAGCGTTTATGATATTGAACTAGAAATAATTTCTTATGACCTTTACTTCAATATCACGGATTCAGAAATCATTGGAGAAGAAACCTATTATGATTTTGTTGGTGAATTGATTGTTGGTGGCGATCGTACTTACCTTGTTGAAGGAAGTAAAACATTAGTGGGCTTGCAAACAATCGTTCAGTTTAAGGCAACCATTGATGCATTCAACTATATTGAAACGGAATATACCTTTGAAGATATGCAAACGTTAATCATGATTAAAAAAATGATTAACGGAAATCAATCCGTCAGTGCTTTTAAATTAGAAATTGAATCTGATGAAACCGTCGTTGAATTATTAATTTTTGATGACAACGACACCAACCGTACCAGAGACTCGTTCAAATTTGAGTATGAGATTGAAGATGGTGAGACCATTTTAGAAATCAAGTTTAACATGACCGGTACGAATGGAAGAATTCGTGGCAAAATTCAAGTTTCTGTGGTGCCAATTTTGAACCAAAATAACGATATTATCGGCTATCAATACCAAGCGATTCAGTTTAATGAAGATGGAGAAATCGAAGATGGTGAGTGGCAAGACGACCGCCATGGTCCAAATGATGACCACGATGAAGAAGATGCCGAGGATGATGAAGCTGATGAAAACGATGAAGATGAAGGCAATTGACTAAATCTCGATTCGTAATATAATTGAATTAACATCTCAATGGAGGGGTTATTCATGGGTAACATGACAAAAGAAGACATTTTAGCATTTGCTAAAAGGGAGGATGTCCGGTTTATTCGTATGCAATTTACCGACATGCTTGGCATGGTGAAGTCGGTTGATTTACCGATTTCTCGTTTAGAGGACGCATTAAACAATAAAATTATGTTTGATGGTTCTTCGATTGAAGGCTTTGTTCGAATCAAAGAAGCAGATATGTACTTATATCCTGATCTCAATTCATGGCAAATCCTAACCTTTGAAAGTTTAGCGTTGGGTAAAGTCGCCAGACTTGTGTGCGATGTTTACACACCCAAAGGTGAACCATTTGAAGGGGATCCACGTTTTATTTTAAAAAAAGCAATTAAGAAAATGGAAGCAGCAGGTTTTTCTGCTTTAAATGTAGGATTTGAACCAGAATTTTTCCTGTTTAAGGTTCGTGATGGTAAACCTGTGATCGAACCTAACGACGATGCTGGTTACTTTGATCTTGCACCGATGGATGGTGATAACTATACCCGTCGGGATATTGCTATTGAACTCGATAAACTAGGGATGATGGTGCAAGCCTCTCATCACGAAGTTGCTGTTGGTCAACATGAAATCAATTTCCGCTTTCAAGACGTGCTCAAGGCATGTGATAATTTACAATTGTTTAAAACCGTCGTGAAAGTCATTTCCCACAAGCATGGCTTGCATGCAACCTTTATGCCAAAACCAATCGCCGGCATCAATGGTTCAGGTATGCACACCAACATGTCGCTTGCAAATGCAAAAGGTGAAAACGCATTCTTTGATCCAAAAGGTGATATGCAATTATCCGACCTATCACGAAAGTGGATGACTGGGATTTTAAACCATTCACGTTCAATTGCAGCGCTCACCAATCCAACGGTCAACTCATACAAACGAATTATTCCAGGCTATGAAGCACCATGCTACGCATGTTGGTCAGACGCGAATCGCTCCGCGATGATTCGTATACCTGCCGCTCGAGGTGGTTCTACCAGAACCGAATTAAGAAACGTTGATCCGCTCGCCAATCCTTATTTAGCATTAGCCTTTATCCTCACCGCAGGTTTAGAAGGCATTGCTCAAAAAGATTTAAAAACGATCCCACCGGTTTATGACAATATCTTTGAATTAACCCGTGAACAACGTGAAGCACAAGGGATTCAAAACTTACCAGAAAACTTAAAAGACGCCATTAAAGAAATGAAGAAAGACCCCATGATGTTAGCGGTTCTTGGCAAACATACGTATGAAAAATACATTCTTGCCAAAGAAAAAGAATGGGATGAATATCGCACCTATGTATCCCAATGGGAAATTGATCGCTACCTTCACTTGTAGTTGAATCCAACCAAATGAAAAACCTTCGCGATGATCATGCGAAGGTTTTTTTAATTGCTTATTGCTTTAACGATTTAGCCCAATTACCATTTTCAAAAATGGCAACTGGTTTGCCTTGACGGTTATAACCAGTGATCTTTAAGTCCCGACTACCAATCATGAAATCCACATGAATCATCGAACGGTTGCAACCAATATCCGTTAATTGTTGGGGTGTCATCTTTGCATATCCACGAATGGAATTGACATAGGCACGACCTAAAGCAATATGGCAGGCTGCATTTTCATCAAATAAGGTATTAAAGAAAAGCAATCCGGATTGTTGAATCGGTGAATCAAATGGGACAAGCGCTAGTTCACCAATGCGTGACGCACCTTCATCCATTTTAATCATTTGTTCCAGTAAACCTTGATTCTTCTTTGCTTGAACTTTGACAACGCGGCCAGCTTCAAACGTCACCGAAAAATCCTCAATTAATTCCCCTTGGTAAGATAGCGGTTTTGAGGCAACCACTTTACCTTCAGCTTTGCCAGCTTTGGGTGTGATAAAGACTTCTTCGGTTGGCATGTTGGGATTATAAAAGTGGCCATCAATGAGTTTTTCACCGCCACCTAACCACCGAGCTTCTGGGATCATCCAAATTTTAAAGTCGGTTCCATTGGTAGATTGAAAGTGTAGGTAATCAAGATTTAAGGCATCCAATTGTTGGCTACGAGATTGCAAGGTTGCGTTGTGCGTATCCCATTCATTTAATGGGTCGTTGGTGACACGGGTTGCTTTGATAATCGCTTCCCACATCGCTTCAACTGCCGTTTCACCTTTTAGTTTTGGAAAAACTTTTTCTGCCCACTTGATGGAAGGGACGCCGATGATGGTCCATTGAAACCGATTATCCATTTGTTCACGGTATTTCAAAATTTGTGGGGTGGTAATTTTTGAAACGTTGGTTAGTTTTTGTTGATCAACACCCTTCATACCGTCTGGATCAACTGACCGAATATGAATTTGAGCAGGTAAGGTTTTCACGTTATGGGCCATTTCCGCATGTTGCCATTCAGGAATTTCGGCCATCACGTCTTCTTTCATTTCTACAGCGTTCACACGGCTTATCGGTTGATGAGTCCATTTGATTCGTACGGATCTAGCACCGGCCTTGTATGCTTCTTCTACCACCATCGTGACAAACTCTGGTTGGTCGAGTTCAGCGTGAACAATGACATCTTGGCCTGGTTTAACATTGACACCACGGCGAACAGCAAGCGTTGCAAATTGTCTTAATTTTAATGCATTCATCATGGTTACCTCTTTATATTAAAAATATTATATGCTTTTCTTCGCATAAGTAAAACTCACTCAAAACATCATGATGAAGACGTATCCGATCACTTAATCTTCTTTAACTTTAGAATGGAATTGTTGCGTATATGCTTCCCAAAGGTTTTTCAAGAGCGATAACCGGGTTAATAATCCAACCCCACCAGGAACTGGCGTTTGTAAGGCGACATGCCGACCGGGTTTGACATCCCCATAAATTTGGCCATCTTCTCGGGTAATCCCAATATCAACCACCCACGCGGAAGGTTTCATTTTTTGTTGAGATAAATACCATTTTTTTCCGACGGCAACACAAATCAAATCTGCTTGGGCGAGTAAGGAAAGTTTATCTTCTTCTTTTGTTTTTGAATGAATGACGCTGACCGTTGCATGGCGGTCAAGCAATGCCAACGTTAGTGGTCTACCAACGATGAATGATCGACCAACCACAACCGCATGTTGACCTTGAAATTGAAAGCCATTTGCAGCAAGGTAATCAATGATGCCTTTGGGCGTGCACGCCATCATCGGTGAGAGTGGGTGAAAACCATCGACGTCTTTATGTGGTATCACTGATCGTCGGATGACTGCTGGATCAATATGGGGAGGTAAAGGAACTTGGACGATGACGCCATGGACCATCGGATTCAGATTGTGTTTTTGAATTTCTTTAATTAAGTCTTCTTGGGTAATGGTCATCGGTAACCGTAAATGCGTTGCTTGAAAACCAACTTCTTTGCAATCGGTTAGTTTTCCACGAATATAAATATTGGACCCTTCATTTTCGTTAGCTTGAATAATCACCAAATGGGGTTTGGTTGGCAAACCTTTGGCGAGCGTTTGTAAGAGATTTTTTTCTTGTTGGATGTATTGTGCAATGGTCATAAACACCAAAATTATAACAAATTCAAACAAAGAAAAACGAGGGACTTTTTCCCTCGTTTGATTGTTTGATTGAAACCTATGCTAATGCGTTTGTTAACAAGGCTAATAAAAAGAACACCACTGCAAATCCTAAGGTTAACCAGGAAATGATTAATTCAGAACCACGTTCTTTGGTTTTAACAAAGACATTCATGCCAGCACCCGTAATCGCGCCAGATGCGCCTTCCGATTTACCACCTTGAAGCAAGGATAAAATGATGATGATGAACGATACGATAATAAAGATAATGTCTAATACTGTAAATTCCATAAATGTCTCCTACGCTTAAAAATCATATCAAGTTTAGACAAAAATGGAAAGTAAAAGCGTTAGGCAATTTCAGATTTCAGTTCAAAAATGATGTCTCGTAATTCTGCTGCACGTTCGAAATCATAGGTTTTTGCTGCTTCGCGCATCAATTTTTCAAATTCTTTTATACGTTGCTCAATTTCAGTTCGAGACGACTTGCCTTTAACATGGGTGAGTTTAAGAATCTCTTCATCCATGCTTTTAATGGAAGACGTGATATCTTTCTTAATCGTTTTCGGGGTAATGTTAAATTTTATATTGTGGGCAATTTGTTTGTCACGTCGGCGATTGGTTTCTTCAATCGCAGCTTTCATCGAATCCGTCACTTTGTCCGCGTACATGATGACTTTGCCATCAACATTTCGGGCAGCCCGGCCAATAATTTGGATTAAGGATCGGGTTGATCTTAAAAAACCTTCTTTATCTGCATCCAAAATCGCAATCAACGAAACTTCAGGTATATCTAGGCCTTCTCTTAGCAAGTTGATACCAATTAAAACATCATATTTTCCTTTACGGAATTGGTAGATGATTTGTGTCCGTTCCAAGGTTTTGGTTTCCGAGTGCATATAGGCGACCTTGTAAGAACGTTGTTTTAAAAAGGCGGTGAGGTCTTCTGCCATTTGAATGGTTAACGTGACAATCATGACGCGTTGGGATTGTTGAATTCGTTTTTGAATCTCTTGCATCAAATCATCTATCTGGCCAACCGTTGGGCGAATCACCACTTCTGGATCGACTAATCCGGTTGGGCGAATGATTTGTTCAACATAGTTCTGATTGGTTTTTTCTAATTCATAATCTCCAGGGGTTGCGGAGGTGCAAATGACTTGTTTAAGTTCGGATTCAAACTCGCTAAATTTTAACGGGCGATTATCCAGTGCAGATGGCAAACGAAAACCAAACTTAACCAAGGTTTCTTTTCTCGCCCGATCCCCGTTATACATGCCACGAACTTGAGAAAAACTCACATGGCTTTCATCCACGACAAATAAAAAGTCTTTTGGAAAATAGTCGATTAAACAAAATGGGCGTTGCCCTTCTGGTCTACCATCAATGTGTCGTGAATAGTTTTCAATCCCAGGACACATCCCAAATTCTTGTAAGGATTCTAAATCTTGTTTCGTACGCATTTCTAAACGTTGCGCTTCAAGGAGTTGGTTGTTGGCTTTTAATTCAATTAATCGTTGGTTCAACTCTTCTTCAATCCGTTGGCAAGCCTTGATAATCCGAGCATGTGTCGAGGCATGACCATACGCTGGATATATGGGATAACTTTTATACGTCTTTCTGACTTCTCCCGTGAGCAAATCTACCAATGATAAGCTTTCAATTTCATCACCAAAGGTATCAATTCTTAAAGCGGCGTCTGCTAAACCAGGTAAGGCAATTTCAATCACATCACCCCGGACTCGAAATTGACCAGCAGGAAGATCGAGATTATTTCGTTGATATTGGGCATCAATTAATTTTCGGAAAAATTCTTTACGATTAATCGTTTCTCCAACTTTGACATAGAACGCGAGGGAGCGATATTCTTTGGGGTCCGTTAATCCATAGATGGCGGCCACGGAGGCTACGATGATCGTGTCTCGACGTTCAAGGACAGCGTTAATCGCTGATGTTCTTAACATTTCGATTTCATCATTCATCACGGCGTTTTTTTCAATATATGTATCGGACTTTGGCATATATGCTTCTGGTTGATAAAAATCAAAATTGGAAACAAAATACTCAACCCGATTATTGGGGAATAACTCTTTAAATTCTCCATACAGTTGGCCAGCTAAGGTTTTGTTATGAACTAGCACGAGTGTGGGTCGTTGGGTTTGTTCAATCACATTCGCAATCGTAAACGTTTTTCCAGTACCCGTTGCCCCAAGTAACACTTGAAAACGCTTTTGATCTTGAAGCCCTTTGACCAGCGCTTTGATCGCAACCGGTTGATCACCCGTCGGTTGATAGGGAGAGACAATCTTAAAAAGTTCGCTCATGTTGATTTTGCTTTCTTTTTAAAGGATGGTAAGGGTGTGGATAAAGGATCAAACCCTAGCCCAAGAATTGAACGAGCTTGAGAAATCATGACAAATGCAGATGGGTCTTTTTGGCCAATGAATTGCTTCAACGCATAATATTCTTGTCGTTGAATCGCAACTTGAATGACTTGTATCGGTTGTTGACTATAGCCACCTTTGGCCGGATAAAGTGTAGATCCACGTTCGAGTTTTTCAATGATAAATTGATTAATCACGTGATGCTCTTTCGAAATAATCGTCACCAAATATACTTTTGATAATCCGACAAAGACAAGTTCAATCATGACCGACGTCACCACCGTAGAAATCACCCCATACAAACCAGACACGATGCTAAAGGTAAACATCCCGAGGACGATAATGACCACATCGATTGCAAACGAGGTGATAGAAGCTTTCCATTCAAAAAATCGTTGACCAAGTAACATCACCACATCAAATCCACCTGTACTGCCTCCTGCGAGAAAGGACATGCCGATACCAATCCCAACTAAACTGCCTCCAAAAATGGCAGCAAGTAAACGATGGGTTTCTTGATCCGCATCAAACCCAATCCAATTGGGTCCGACATATCGAAGCAATAAAAAGAAGAAAAGGGGATATAAAATCGTGGCAAGAAAGGTTTGAGCACTAAAGGTTTTTCCAATGAAGATAAGTCCAACCAAGAATAAAGACCAAGCAAGGATGGCGGTCGTCAGTTCAACCGGCCAGCCAAACCAAAAATCAAAAATCAACGCAAGGCCGTTCATGCCACCGTTGACAATATTTAAAGGAACGAGGAAAAATGCGGATGCAATTGCCAAGAGTAAATTGGCAATCACGATGATGAATACATTCACCCATTTTTTATTTTTTTGCACGATGTTTAGCCTCCATTTCAAGATAAGCGCGTATAAACCCATCAATCGAACCATCCATCACTTTGCCAACATCGCCTTCTTGATAATCCGTTCGATGGTCTTTAATCATCATATAGGGTTGAAAGACATAAGAACGAATCTGACTTCCCCATTCAATATCCTTTTGTTCACCTACAATTGAATCAAGATGATCGGTTTGTTGTTGTTTTTTGAGTTGGTACAATTGGGCTTTTAACATTTGCATCGCTTTTTCTTTATTTTGTAACTGACTTCTTTCCATTTGGCAGGCGGATACAAGCCCAGTTGGAAGATGGGTAATGCGAACGGCACTTTCGACTTTGTTGACGTTTTGCCCACCAGCGCCACCCGATCGATACGTATCAATTCGTAAGTCTTTATCTTGAATCTCAACATCAACCTCATCGACGATATCAGGAATGACATTAACGGAAGCAAAAGAGGTATGGCGTCTACCATTCGAGTCAAAGGGGGAAATTCTCACCAAACGATGAACCCCTTTTTCGGATTTAAGTAATCCATAAACGCGGATGCCTTTGATGAGCATGGTTGCGCTTTTAATCCCTGCTTCTTCTCCAGATAAGAAATCAAGCATTTGCACTTGAAAACCATTCGCTTCTGCGTAACGCACATACATGCGATATAACATGTTCGCCCAATCATGACTTTCCGTACCACCTGCACCAGGGTGAATTTCGACAATCGCATTTAAATGATCAAATTCTCCGCGAAATAAAATAATCTCTTGAAGTTGTTTACCAAGTTTTTTCAAGGAAGACAACTCCACATAAAAACTCGATGCTAAGCTTTCATCGGTTTCAATCAATGGCAAAAGTTCTTGTAGATGATTTTGATTACTTTGTAGTTTTTCTAACGATTCCAAAAAAAACTTTTGCTCATTCAATCGTTGAATGACCACTTTTGCTTGGCGTTGATGATCCCAAAAATGGGGTCCATCCATTAACGTTTCATCGGCTTTGATTTGTGATTTTAATTGACCAAGGTCAAAGGGATTCACTGACTTGCTGGATTAATACCGCCAAGTCATTTAACTCCGACTTTAAGACTGAAATGTCCATTAGGAAAGATTCCCGCCGGGATTGGGCCCTAAATGAATCGCTGGATTTTTTGGTTTAACTTCAAGTTTGGCTGTTAACATCGCAACCACAAATTCAACCGCAACTTTTTCATTGAGATCCTTAAACATTTTAAAACCTTCATTCACATAATCTTGTAACGGATTACTTTGGGCATAACTTCGTAAATGAATGCTTTGGCGAAGGTGATCCATCGCGTCAATGTGTCGCGGCCAATTCATATCAATCATCTTTAATAAGACTTGTCTTGGTAAACCTTTCAACACTTCTTTTGGCCAATCCTTTGTTGCTTGCTTATAACGATTGATTAAGAGTACAGTGACATCTTCTGCAACTTCTTCCGCAGGTGATTCCCCAAACGCTTGAGGATTAATCGTTCCTTCTGGTAACAAAATTGGTTCAAGTATTTTCTTTAGTTTTTCTCCATCGATTGCTTTGCTACGATCATCAGGGATCATCGATTTTGCGGCAAAGGCATGCCCGGCATTCGTAAAGGTTTCATTGATAATATCGGTAACATCATCTGCCATTAAAATGGCATCGCGTTTGCGGTACATGACACTGCGTTGTTTGGCGAGGACGTTATCATAATCTAAGACGCTCTTACGAATATCAAAGTTTTGACCTTCAATTCGTTTTTGGGCACCGGTGATTGCATTCATGAGCAAGCGATTTTCAATCGCTTCTTGCCCGAGTGATTTGAACATATTTCTTAAGGCATCTGAACCGAATCGAATCATCAGATCATCTTCAAGTGAGACAAAGAATCGTGAGTAACCGAGATCACCTTGGCGACCCGATCGACCTCTTAATTGATTATCGATACGTCTTGCTTCATGTCGTTCCGTGCCGATGACACATAAACCACCGAGTGCACGAACATCATCGTCAATCTTAATATCCGTTCCTCGGCCTGCCATGTTTGTGGCAATCGTGATGCTACCTTTTTCTCCTGCGCGACGAATAATCTCCGCTTCCGATGCGTGATTTTTTGCATTGAGGACAGAATGAGCTAATCCTTGATTTTTCAATAATCGTGATAATTCTTCTGAGGCTTCTACGGAAGGCGTCCCAATTAATAAAGGTTGTTTATTTTGATGCCGAGCGGTTACTTCTTTTAGGATGGCGTTGAGTTTTGCTGATTTGGTTGCATAAATTAAATCCACATCATCCCGTCGTCTGATCGGAACGTTGGTGGGGATGGAAACCACTTTCATGTTATAAATTTTAATGAATTCTTCTTCTTCCGTTTTTGCAGTCCCGGTCATGCCACCAAGTTTTTTATATTGGCGGAAAAAGTTTTGATAGGTAATCGTCGCCATCGTAATCGTTTCAGCACGGAAAATGGCACCTTCTTTTGCTTGAATCGCTTGATGTAAGCCATCTGAAAACTCTCTGCCTTTGAGAATCCGTCCTGTGAACTGATCAATAATTTGAACATTGTTTTCTGGATCAACTAAATAATCAACATCCCGAACCATGATGTGGTTAGCTTTTAACGATTGGTGAATGCGGTGGACTTTTTCTGAGTGTTCAGGAGAGTAGAGGTTACGAATATTAAATGCCATTTCTGCTAAATTTGCTCCGGCATCATTTAAACTCGCCGTTTTTGTTTTGACATCAATCGTAAAGTGTTTTTCTTTTTTTAGCGATTTAACAAACCGATCAAACTTGACGAACTCTGCTTCAGAAGTTTTTGCACCACCCGAGATAATTAACGGGGTTCTTGATTCATCAATCAAGATCGAGTCTGCTTCATCGATAATGGCAAAAGGTAAAGTTCTCAATACGCGGTTTTTAAGATGGGGTGTCATGTTGTCTCGAAGATAATCAAATCCGAGTTCGGCGTTCGTGGAGTAAGTGATGTCACAACGGTATGCCGCTTGTTTTTCTTCCGTGTTTTTATCTCTTAAATTAACACCAACGGTTAATCCAAGGAACTGATAAATCACTCCCATCCACTCTGCATCTCGTTTTGCTAAATACTCGTTGACCGTGATGACATGGACACCATTACCTGCAAGTGCGTTTAAGTAGACCGCCATCGTAGCAGTTAAGGTTTTCCCTTCACCGGTTCTCATTTCAGCAACGTTTCCACCATGTAAGACAAATGCACCAATAATTTGAACTTTAAACGGGGTCATCTTTAACGTTCTGGTTGAAGCCTCACGGGCAACTGCAAAGGCTTCATATTGAATATCTTCTAAGGTTTTACCTTCTTTAAGTAATGCTCTAAAATAGGACGTCTTTTCCTTTAAAGCTTCATCAGATAGGGTTTTAAATTTTGCTTCAAAAGCAAGCACTTTATCTGCTTCTTTGGCTAATTTTTTTAATTGTTTTTCTTCAATTTTGAAGATTTTTTCAATCCATGACATGTTTGATTTTCCGCCTTCTATTTTACCATTATTAAATTGGTTTGTATTGGTTTTTTTACCGGTTTTACTCTTGCTAAGACCATGATCCTTAATGTCTTTAAAAAGTGAACGGGTATCTTTGTTTTCATCACACGCATCGTTTCTCCGCTTGTCATCACATCATCCACGATACATAATCGATCCTTAAAGATGAACCCGGGTTTTAATGTAATCACCTGTTCAATCTGATGTCGTTGACTTCGACTTTGAGAAGCTTGGCGATAAGGCTGGTTCTTAAAAAATGGATGAATCAACGGTAGTTTCAATTGACCATAAATAGATTCAAGATGGTGAAATCCTCTTGATTGGATATCTTCTTCATGACTCGGAGCCATCACCAACGTGTACCGATGATACTTCAAGCGTAAATAAATCAGATGTTGGTGCAAAAAAGTTGGTCCGATTTCAATATCATGTAAGGTTTTAAATTGATGAATGCGTTCTTGAAAAACCTCCCCATAGTCAAAAAAAGACTCCACTGGTGTGCCTCCAATCAATTCGATTCGGTGGTGCCATTCTAGTTTGTGGTAGCATCGTGTACATAACAAAGGAGGGGTGACGTAATCAATGAGTGGTTTGAGGGGAATGCTTTGAAAACAAATTTTACACATGCGCATTTGCAAATTCGATGTTTGCGTTTGCTTCTTGTATTTGTGGCGTCAATCGATCAGCCAACACCATGACCTTTCCTGTCGGAGAAACGATTTTCCGACCAACCCGACCCGCCATTTGAATCAACATCGACCTTGTGTATAAAACATGATCCCCTGAAAAAATAATGACTTGAAGGTGAGGAACAGTAATGCCACGTTCCAAAATTGCCGTGGTGATTAAAAAGAAGTTTGGATCTTGTTTAAACAACGCAATCGTTTCAGTTCGAAATTGACTTGATGAATAGACAAATTTTGTATTGGGAAAGAAAATCGATAACCATACCAAGAGAATCCTTCCCAATGCAATCGTTGGAACAAAGATAAAAACTGGCTTCTTTGCTTTTCTAAATGCATACAAGTTTAAAACAATGTCAATCCACTTCAAAAGAAATGGCCGGATTTGAA
Organism: Staphylococcus epidermidis; assembly: GCA_945870555.1. Taxonomy (GTDB): domain Bacteria; phylum Bacillota_I; class Bacilli_A; order RFN20; family CAG-826; genus UBA970. Next base: position 15,593 of record CAMBSI010000016.1, read on the forward strand.
GTGAGAGTGTTGGAACGGGATAACCATGATATCGATGATAAAGGTGGAAAACTTTACCTCCTTGATTGGTAAATGCAATCAGGTTTTCTTTTGTAAAGGTTGCAGACAAATAAACGATGATTCCTTTTGTCGATCGTTTCACAAAAGCTTCAAGGGTTGGATTTCCTTGATAAGGAAACGCATCCACTTCATCAAAGATTAAGACGTCAAAATACTGATCATATCGATATAGTTGATGCGTGGTCAACACGATCAAATCTCCCTCAAGCTTATCATCGTGACCACCAAACACCGATGTGATCGTTAGGCTTGGAAATACACTTTGAAAACGGGGAGCAAGTTCTTGAACCACATCCCGTCTAGGGATGACAAAACCGATGCGTTTACCTTCCGCCAGTGCGACTTGAATTAAAGCAAAGACAATTTCCGTTTTTCCACTTCCAGTTACGGCATCCACCATTGCCGATTGTCGAAGTCGATAACACGTCAGCAAACCTTCTGAAATAAGTCTTTGTGGTTCAGTTAATGCATATCCTAATTGGATCGCAACCACCTTCGTTTCGCGAAGCGTGGGTGTGACCGTTTCCAAAGGAAACTGAATACAGGCACGACAATAAGGGTGACCGGCTTTCATGCCAATCTTGATTGGATCTTGGTTGCCACATCGTGAACATTGAAAAGGTATCACACCTTAGAATAGGGTGTGAAAAATATTAACGGAAATGCTTTTTTTCGTATGCTGAGATTAAATCTAATCGTGTTTGATGACGACCACCTTCATAAGGGGTGGTGATAAATAATTGGACACGTCGAACCATGTCATCAAAGGTCATATATCTTGCGCCAAAGGCAATTAAATTGGCGTCATTATCAATCCGGGCTCGTTTGGTGGCTTCATCGTGGTAACCAAGTGCACAGCGCGCACCCTTTACTTTATTTGCAGCAATCGAAACTCCCATTCCTGAACCACAAATTAATACACCAAACTCTGCCTCTTTGGCAACAACGCGTTCGGCGGCACTTAATGCATATTCGGGATAGTGGCAACTTCCTTCAGAAAAGGTTCCGCCATCGATGACGGTTAAACCTTGTTTTTGTAACGCTTGAATCATCGCTTGTTTATTTGCAAAACCTGCATGGTCACTTGCAAGAATAATTTTCATGGTTGTATCTCCTATCGTTAAGTATAAATCATTGCGATGCGAGATTTAAGATTGATGTCTTGATGAATGGAAAGTTTGGATTGAGGATACATTTGCTTCACGATGGTTTTTAATGGGGCTACCACAGCTGGACTAATTTCAAATGCAAAAATGCCACCAGATTTTAGAAGTGGTTTTGCTTCTTGTAAATATTGTTGATAAAACTTGGTAATCGGGTTGGCAAATAACGCAAGGTGCGGTTCATAGTCCTTTACGCTTGGATCGACACTGGTTTCATCCAAAATATATGGAGGATTACTAACTATCAAATCGAAGCGTGGTGTTAATGGTTTTGAAAAAGGCTGAAGCCCGTCCCCAACCAAAAAAGAAATATCCAACTGATGCCGACGCGCATTCAACGTTGCTACCTTGACCGCAGCCTTACTAATATCGGTAGCGATGACATCCCATAATGGTCGATGAAATTTGAGGGCGATCGCAATTGCGCCACTACCCGTTCCAATATCCACCACACGCATCAACGATTGCTTTGAAAACGTGTTGAGCAAATATTGAACAAGTTCTTCGGTTTCTGGTCGAGGAATTAAGACATTAGAATCTACATGCAATGGCAAACCAAAAAAGATGGATTGACCTGTAATATAGGCAACCGGTTCTCCTTGCATTAATCGCTTTAAACTCGCTAAAATCGCCGCTTCATTTTTTACAGGTTCATCTAAGTGGGTAAAGAATTCATCCGCGGATGGTATTGACTCATGATGAAGGAATAATTGTAACAAACTATAACGATCGACCGAACCTCGGCCAACAGAGGCTAGACTCGTTTGATAAAGCTGCCCGCGTGTCATTCACCACCTAATAATTTTTGCTGTTGATCATAATGGACCAATGCTTCGATAATACTTTCAAGTTGACCTTCCATGACGCGATCCAGTTGATTAATGGTAAAACCGATGCGATGATCGGTTACACGGTTTTGTGGATAA
>CAMBSI010000017.1 GCA_945870555.1 Staphylococcus epidermidis
CACCTTTAAATCGGTTCGCGTTTTAAAGATGTTTACCTTCGTTGGCTTAGAACGACAAGAACGAGACGTTGCCCAAGCGGGTGATATTGTCGGGATTGCTGGCATTGCCGATATTACGGTTGGGGAAACGTTATGTTCCTCCAATGATGTGCGACCATTACCACCGATTACAATCAGTGAACCAACCTTACAAATGACCTTTGCGCCAAACTCATCGCCATTTGTTGGCCAATCCGGAAAATTTGTCACTTACCGTCAAATCCAACAACGTTTATTAAAAGAATCACAACGTGACGTTGCCCTTCGCGTGGATTCCGTTCAAAATGAAGATTCCATTCTTGTCTCTGGACGCGGCGAATTACATTTAGGCATTCTCATAGAAAACATGCGACGTGAAGGTTTTGAGCTTGAAGTGAGTAAGCCAAAAGTTATTTTAAAAGAAATCAAAGGCGTCTTGTGTGAACCGTATGAAGAATTGGTGTTAGATTTACCTCATGAATACTTAGGTAGCGTCATGGATTATGTTTCCCCACGCCAAGCGGAATTGCTCCACATGGAACAAGGCGATGTCACCACCCGGTTATCGTATGACATTCCAACTGCTGGATTAATCGGCATGAATACGGACTTTATGACCTTAACCAAAGGGTTTGGTATCTTATCGCACGTTTATAAAGATCACCGCCCAAGAACGAATTATGCGAACAAAGGTCACCATCAAGGTGTGTTAATCGCCTCTGAAACCGGTGTTGCGAAAACGTATTCAATTGAAAACCTTGAAGACCGTGGCGTCATGTTCATTACCCCTGGAACCCCTGTGTATGAAGGCATGATCGTCGGAGAAAATAAATATCTCCGTGATTTGGTCATCAACGTGGTCAAAGCAAAAGCATTAACCAACATGCGGATGGCGAACAAAGAATTAAAAGTCGTCTTAAAAGCCCCAAGAAAAATGTCATTAGAAACTTGCTTAGCGTATATGAATGAAGACGAACTCGTGGAAATTACACCCGAAGCTTTCCGGTTAAGAAAAAAATACTTAAAAGAAAATGATCGTAAACGCGCCAACTATCAAGAAACCGCCGAGAATAATGAGGAAGAAGAACAACCATAATCAGAAAGTTGTTTTGATTCCTTCGCTCACCCTTACATGAAAAAACGATTACAACTTGGGATTACGACCTTTGCAGAGACTTTACCAAACCCAAAAACTGGCGAGGTCATCTCGCAAGATCTTCGTTTGCAACAAATCATTGAAGAAGTGAAACTCGCGGAAGCGGTTGGTTTAGATTATTACGGCGTGGGTGAACATCATCGTAAAGAATTTGCGGCAAGTGCACCCGCAGTGATCTTGGCTGCTGCTGCCAGTGTGACCAAGACGATTCAATTAGGGAGCGCGGTCACCGTGTTAAGCAGTGATGATCCGGTGAGAATTTATCAACAATTTGCAACCTTAAATGCCTTATCTCATGGTCGTGCAGAAATCACGGCCGGTCGGGGAAGCTTTATTGAATCGTATCCTTTATTTGGTTATGACTTAGAAGATTATGATGCACTCTTTGAAGAAAAACTTGCCTTGCTGTTAAAAATTAGAGATCAAGAAATTGTTTCGCATCAAGGAAAACACCGTCCTTCCATGGATCAATTAGGGGTTTATCCACGGACACAATATCCGTTGATGATTGCCCGTGGCGTTGGCGGAAGTCCTGAATCGGTCGTCAGTGCTGCCACGATGGGTATCCCTTTATTTCTTGCCATCATTGGTGGAGAACCGATTCGATTTAAACCGTTTGCAGATTTATATCGTCAACGTTGGCGGCATCCACATGCCCCGTTTATTGCCGTTCATTCTCATGGCTTTATTACCGAAGATACAACGCAATTAGAAACCGATTTATTTGAATCGATGGCCAGTGTTATGAATCAAATTGGTAAAGAACGAGGTTGGGCTCCGTATACGAAAACAACCTTAAAAGCGTCGTTACAACCTCAAGGAGCGTTGTATGCTGGAACACCAGAAACGGTCGCCAAAAAAATCATGTTATTTAGCCAAGCCATGGGTATTGATCGCTTTACGTTACACGTTCCAGTTGGATACATGCGCCATGAACTGGTCCTTGAAACGATTCGCTTATTTGGCCAAAAAGTAAAACCAATCATCGATCGAGCCTACGAACAATAAGAATTATTTATTTTACTAAAAATTCCTTTTTACTTGATTGTGGTTATCTTTTCAATGGGGAAGCGTAAGGTTTCTTTGGCGTCTTTTGCTCGTTTGCCGATGGACAACAGAACAACTGGTTTATATCGATTGGCATCGATTTCTAAGGTTTTCATGAATTGATCACGATCGAATCCACCCATTGGACACGTGTCATAACCATAGGCTCTGGCAAGGATCATGATATTTTGTGAGACCATGCCACAATCTAATAAACCTTCACGGTCTAAGGATTCCTTGGTTCTGGTGATTCTTGCTTGTTCCGCTTTTTGTTGTCGGACGAGGAAATGTTCTTTGGTAATCAAACCTGCATCCAAGTCTAATTGATTCATGATGGGAGACATCGCATAACGATCTAAGTCATTCAGCACAAGGATTAATGCGCTCGACGTATCAATTTGCGGTGTATTAAACATCATAAAAGGTCTAAGCTTGGTTTTCATCTCAGGGCTTTGAATCACGACAAAACGCCAAGGTTGTAAATTCCAACTACTCGGAGCGCTACTGGCTTCTTCAAGGATTTTTAATAAAGTTGCTTGGTCGATTTTAACCTTTGGGTCGTATTCACGAATCGATTGGCGACTGAGCATCGCGGTTTTAGTATCCATCATCATTCCTCTACGTAAGGGATTATAACGAATAATAGGATGATGATGTTAGCAACATACTTTTATGACGAAGATAAGATAAAATAGTATTATGCCAAATAAAAAATCAGCCATTCTCGTTGGTCTTAAACTTCCCGAATTACAAGATTTTGCGCAAGCATTTGAGGAATTGGATAATTTAGCATTGGCGTGCGACTATTACGTCCTAAAGAAAATTACCCAACAACTTGATAAACCCACCAACCCTTACTACATCGGTTCAGGGAAAACCTCCGAAGTAAAAGAAGCGCTTGAACAATCCGGTGCAGAGACTGCGATTTTTGATGCGGAATTATCACCGGTTCAAATCCGTAATTTAGAGCAAGCCCTTGATGCCAAGGTTGTCGATCGCACGATGTTGATTTTACAAATCTTTGAAACGCGCGCGAAAACCAAAGAAGCGAAACTTCAAGTTGCCTTAGCAAAAGCGACCTATATGCTTCCTCGCTTAATTGATGCCGATGCCAATTATGACCGGCAACGATCAGGCGGTAAAGCCAATAAAGGGACCGGGGAAACCAAGTTAGAAAAAGATAAGCGTGCGTTGAGAACGGCGATGATGAAGTACCGCAGAGACCTCAAAGACTTAACGGTTATACGTCGCGTTCAACGTCTTCAACGAAAAGACAATCATATTTTTACGTTGGCGATTGTCGGTTATACCAACGCCGGTAAATCGGCATTGATGAATCAATTACTGACGATGGCACACCGCGCCAACTCCAAAAAAGTACTTGAAAAAGACATGGTGTTTGCAACCTTAGAAACATCCTCACGTTTAATTCAATTACCCAATCTCATTAAATTTATTGCCGTCGATACGGTTGGATTTGTTCGCCGCTTACCCCACCACTTAATTGAAGCATTTAAATCCACCTTAGAAGAAGTCAAAGAAGCAGATTTAATTCTCCATGTCGTTGATATTTCCGATCCTGAATTCCTCTATTTAATGAAAGTTGCCGATGATGTCCTTTTATCACTTGGGGTAGAAAAAATACCGGTCCTTTATGTTCTGAACAAAATTGATATTATTCGTAAACCGCAAGGTGATTTACCTGTTAACCATGTGAAGATCTCGGCGTTACGTGGTTTAGGTTTACCGCAACTGATGATGAAAATTTCCGAATACATCCTGCAAGACTACCACTCGCTTGAATTAAAAATACCGTACGCCAAACAAGACATCATGGACCAATTAAGAAAAGATGGCATCATGCTTGAAGCCGAATATCTTGATGATGCGATTTATGTATCGGTTGCCTTGCCTGAACATCGTGTTAACGCGTACGAATCCTATATCAATCAAAAAGATTTAAATTAAGCAACGATCACCTGGTCAACCGGCTGATCAAAGTCGGTGACTTCGATAGACGCTAACATTTGAAATGGAAACGCAACCCCAATGACGACTTTTGGGCGATGGGCCTTTAAAAATGTATCGAAAAATCCTTTACCAAATCCGATCCGGTTGCCTTTGCGGTCAAAACCAATACCAGGAATGATTAACAAATCGAGCATGGGTTTTTTTGTAGTAATCCCACTAGGTTCAAGAATACCTAAAGCACTTTTAACCAAGGTATCTTTTCCGTTCCATGGTAAATAGATTAATGTGTTGCCTACGACTTTAGGTAAATAAAACTGTTTGTGATCTTGCATCAAGGGAAATAGATTCGGTTCATTTTTAATTGGCGAATAGATGCCGACATGCTTTGCTGATTTGTAGATTGAAAGTTGCTGAATTTTTTCTATGAGCGATTGGGAAAAGCGTTCCACTTCCTTCACCGAAAGGGCTAAACGTTGCGTTAATAACTTTTGACGGATGGCATCTTTCATGGATTTATTTTATCACAGCGCTTGTGATAAAATCGGTCAAGGACGTATAGTGTATGCATGTGGATCACTTATCTTTTTATCAGTTTAGCAATCCTCTTCTTTGTGCTTTTTCTACGCGTAATGTTTCGAATGACTAAAAAGGATGGGATGGATTCACCGATGATTAAAGCTGTAGCTGGTAGTACCTACTTTGCAAGAACCAACGAGTTTAAAATTTATAATCGGTTTGCAAAACCGAATGGCATTGTTTTTGTTGGTGATTCCTTAACCCAACGTTATCCTTTAAATGAATTTTACCCAGGGTTCCCAGTTTATAATCGCGGGATTGATGGGGACACCACGATTGGGGTTCTCAAGCGTTTAGATTTATCCATTTTTGATTTAAAGCCAAAAGTGGTGGTCTTACAAATTGGTACCAATGATTTACAAGTTGCCAATGAACCCAAAGAAACCACCGTCAAGAATATTCAAACCATCATTGAAACGATACATGCGCAACAACCTAACTTAACGATCATCTTGGTGTCCTTATATCCGGTTCATGAAGTTTCCGACCGTCTCGTCAATCAATTCATTGTGGGACCTCGGAAAAATCAAGATATACATTGGATGAATGACAAGATTCGCAATCTCAAACGTGTGACGTTTGTGGATGTCTATCCAAGTTTGCTTGATGAAGACGGACAATTAAACATGCAATATTCGAAAGAAGGATTACATCTTTCTTTAGCAGGTTATGCGGTGATTACCCCGCTCATTAAATCGGCGATTGAACGTTTATTGTAATTGTTGATCGGCGAATTGGGTGGCGGCTAAAAACGGATCAATATCTTTGGATTTTGCTGCTTGATAGATTCTGGTTAGACGTTGACCAATACGCTTAATTTCTTCATTGACTTCCTTTTCAAGATAATCCAAATGATGTTCATGGTAAACGTTGATTAATCCACCTGCGTTGATGATAAAGTCAGGAGCGATCAAGACCCCTTTTTGTTTTGCTAATGGACCATGGATACGATCATCAAGTAACACATTGTTAGCACTACCTGCGATGACTTTTGCTTTCATCGTTTGTAAGGTTTGGGTATTCACAATCCCACCAAGCGCGCATGGGCAAAACACATCGACATCTAATCCCATGATGTCTTGACCGCTGACCACTTTTAATTGAGGGAAGGTCTTTGTAATGATGGATACATTCGCTGGATTGATATCGGCAATCGTGATGTCCTTGACTCCAGCGTCGATGAGTTGTTTGATCAAGTATGAACCGGTTTGACCAACACCTTGGACGGCAAATTTCAAGCTAGAAAATTTAGCTTTTGGTAAGGCGAATGCGACCGTTGCTTGTAGGCCAATCATGACGCCAAAAGACGTAAAAGGAGATGGGTTACCTGATTTGCCTTCTCGGCCAACGACGTGTTGCGTTTGTTTGGCAATATGGCGCATGTCTTCAGTGGTGGTGTTGACATCTTCGGCCGTGATATATCGACCTTTTAAGAGATTGACATAATAACCGTATGCTTCAAAATACGCGGGAGATTTGACAACTTTGGCATCTCCCATGAGGACAGCTTTTCCTCCACCGAGTGCTAAATCAGCACCGGCAGCTTTATAGGTCATCCCTTTGGCGAGTCTTAAGACATCAGTCAGTGCATCTTTTGGATTGGCGTATTGCCATAAGCGTGTTCCGCCTAAGGCTGGACCACGTTTGGTTGAATGAATGGCAATAAAACCGTGTAATCGGGTTGGTTCATCTTTAAATTCCATGACGATTTCATAACCAGGAATTTGGTGATAAATCGGAGGCTGATAACGTGTCATAAATTGATTATAAATGAAAAGCGCTCGGTTTTAACCAAGCGCTGAATCCGTTTTAACTATTCCTTTTTTGAAGGAGGTGTTTGTGAGTTTTTATAATTGAGTGTGACTTGTGGGAATGGGATATCAATCGCGTGGCGATCGCAGAATAATTTAAGCTCACGGTTTAATAACCGGATGGTTTTCGGTCGATCTTGTTCTTTGACTTTTGCGGAAATTTTGATGTTAACAGAGGATTCTCCTAATGAAGAAACCCCAACATAGGTGACTTCACCTTCCAAGATATTTGCATATTTTTGTTTAAAGGTTGGTATGAAATCCGAAGCAAGTAACGCTTCGACTTTTTCTAAATCTGTTTCATAAGAAATGCCAACCTCGGTAACAGCGGTAGAAGCATTAATCGAGGCGTTAATGACATTTTTAACTTGTGAGTTATTGACAATTTTTAAATCCGCATTCCCTAAATCTAAAAATTTTGTTGTTCTTAATCCGATTTCGACAACCTTACCGCGGAAATCATCAATGAGGATAATATCGCCAACCGCAAATTGCTTTTCAATGATGAGAAATAAACCAGCAATGATATCTTCCACGATGGATTGGGCACCAAATGAAACGACTAAACCGATTAAACCAACCGATGCAAGTAAAGTTACAGAGTCAACGCCCCATGCCGTGAGGATGAATAGAAGACCAACGAATCCAGTGATATATTTGATTGCGCTTTTTAATAACAACATCGTAGTACCGGTTTGCGCTTTCTTTGGCACAAAGATCGCCACAATTGCGTCGTAAATGCGTTGAATGATCCATATGAATAGAAGCACCGTTGCGCTTTCCAAGATGCGTAAATAATTATTTGAAATTAAAGACCCGATATCAAAGAACTTCCCTAATGTTCGGTTAATGATTTCTCCGAATTCGGAATCACCAAACAATAAGTTAGAGAAGATGGATACAAAAATGGCACCACTGACGATGAGACCTTGAAAGACAATGCCAATCCATTTTTTAATCGCTTGACGACGTAAACGGAGTTGCTCTTTTGTGAGTGGTTCCTTTTTTGGTTTTGGTGCAGGTGTACTCGTTTTGGAAGTTGGTTTATCTCCAACGATTGGTGGCAAGACGTCCTTACTATTTTTTTCGGCTGGTTTCATACGATGGTTCCTCCTTGTTGAAACACAATTTTTTGTAGCGTGATGGGGTAGTCAAATGGTGCGGGTTGAACGAGCACCAACGCAAAGGTAATGCCGTCTTCAAAGACCATCTCGGTATCAAGGCGGTATGTTAATGCCGAGGGTGTTTCTTGGATTAATGTTAACGGGAGATCAAAGAACACGCCAGCTTGTTCACCTTGGATCGATAAGGATTCAATCGCTAAATCCGTATCAATCGTCACGTCTAAACGTTGGCCAACGTCTTGAGGATAAATACTAACCACATAAATCGGTGTCAAAATCGGGATGATGTTTTGTGCAAATAACACAACTTCTTTGAAGGTATTCACATTGGTTTGATAGGTCATCATCCATTCAAAGAAATACGTTTCACCTTGAACTAAATCATCCAAATTCATCGAATCATTTGTGGCTTCAAAGGTTCTTGACACTTGGCCTTCGGTGGTAAGACGAACATCATATGAAGCATTTGGTAAGGTTGTCGCTTTGGTTGTGTCCACTTGTAACGTGGTGAGGGTTGGGAAACGGATTTGAATATCCCCTTCTACATACTCAGTTGCTTCATAAACGCGACGGGTCATCGATTTGCTTTCTTCTGGTAATACGGCGAAAACTTCAAGTTCAATCGGTGCATTCACATGCGATAAATTTTCAAAACTAATGAGATTTTCACCGACGTTAAGGGGTTGTTCAATGAAGGTATCGCCATAGGTTAACACGAGTGTCCATGCATCAGGAGGGGTTCCACCATTTTGGGTTAATACACTCACACTGAGTTGGCTTAGTGGATTTAATGGTGATGTGGTTTCAATCACATCACTAATGACTGCTGCATTCGTTGGTTGGGTATTAAAGGAGATGGAATCCAAAGTGGACCAACTAATTGCCTGTTCCAATTCAATCGTTAACGTATATTGTTGATTCGGCCTTAACGGTTCAATAAATCCTTCGTTATATCCATAGATCAATGGTAAAAAGAAATCATCCCATTGGTTTTGAACGCGGAGTCGAATTGGGGTATTGATTGGATCTGGGGTATCTTCTGGAATCTCACCAGAACCTTCTATTTCAACAATCTCTCTGACTTCCAGTTGATAAAATGCACGATTTTGAAAGACGGTTACATTCAAGAATGACGCTTCCACACTGATGGTGAAAGAAGCAACTGCAGCAACGACCGCAACCGATGCACCTGCACCAACGACATTACCCATCAAACGTTTTACTTTTTCTTGTCGGCTATTGACTGGCATAAGCAACCCTCTTTCGGTAGGTGATGAATCCAGTGAATCCAATCGCCATGATGGAGGTGAAAACAATCACTTCATACGTATAGGATTCGATGCGTTCCAATCCAAGTGCGAAATATTGATTCAAAAGAATTGAAGGATTGTTTGTCTTTTCCCAAACTGGATAAAGTTTTATGGTGAGTCCATTGCCAACGACATAGTTTTCATCAATAATTTGGCTAGCATCACCCATGGCCAATGACCAGCCTAAGAATACATATCCAGGTTTAATCGATAAGGTTGGTAACGTACCAATGGCGACGCCACTCGTGGTCGTTAAAATCGTGGTTTGATTTGGTGTGATAAAAATCGCTTGGCTGGATAAACCTTCCCACACTGCGGTGAAAGTAATATCGCGACTTGGCATCGTCCATGCTTCGTTGATCATGACGTCATCGACACGCCAACCTAAGAAATCATATCCTTCGCGTGTTGGTGGAACTGGCAATGATGGTGACTGACCATAGACGAGTGTGGTGGAAAAGATTGGTTGATTGAGATGATCAGAAACAAATGAAATGTCATACGTATTGATTTCCCATTTTGCGTAAAGTTCTAAATTTTGTGCAGGCATCGTTTCAAATGCAAACGGTTGGCTTAAATCAGCATCAAGGAACCATCCGATAAAGGTATAACCATCGCGAACTGGAGTGGCAAAGGTCTGCATGTTTTCTTGATACGTATAAGTAGAGGTTGTCGATGATGTTCCATTACTTGGATAGAAATCAATACGATATTGGTTAATGCTCCACTTGGCGTAAAGTGTGAGATCACGTGCAGGCATGGTTTGTGGTTGATAGGTTGCCGAAAGCGAAACATCGGTGTACCAACCGATAAACGTGTAACCTTCTTTAGTTGGATCCATTGGTAATTCAATCACATCTTGATAAGTGATGTCGCGTGATGCGATGAGATTGCCACCATTCGTATCGAGGTTGAATTGATATGTGTTAATCTCCCATTTTGCGTAAACATCCACTTGCCGAGATGGCATACGTTCATATGCATACGCTTCGGATAATGATTCATCCACATACCAACCTAAAAAGGTATAGCCTTCTAAAGTTGGTGTGGGTAAAACATCCATCGTTTGATCAAAGTCATATTGGATGGCATCCATGTTGATGCCATATCCAGGATGGAAGTAGAGATCATAAATGTTGATTTGCCAACCAGCATATAACGTCACATCGCGACTTGGCATCGTTAATGGTAAGTCTGCATCGACCAAGGTTTCATCTTCAAACCAACCGGTAAAGGTAAATCCTTCTTTACTTGGATCATTAGGAATAACGATGGAATCATTGAAGGTGATGGAGCGATTTGATATCGATGATCCGCCATTGGTTTCATACGTTAAGGTGTAATCATTTATATCCCACTTTGCATATAAGGTTGTAGTTTGCATTAAGACTGCTTCTGCTTCGAGTGGTTGCGTTAATGCATCGTCAACATACCAACCTTCAAACGTGTGACCATCTTTGGATAAATCGGTTGGTAAATATCCATCTAATGCGGTTTCGTAAGGTAAGGTCAATCCTTCAATCGTGGTGCCTTGATTGGTTTGAAAAGTTAAGCCATATGAATTTCTACTAAAGTTTGCGGTTAAGGTTAATGGGTTCGCTTTCATCGTCGAACCGTTCGCAAACCATTGTTCGCCTTGCATCCAACCACCAAACGTATGACCAGCTTGTGATGGATCACTTGGGAATTGGATCGTTGATCCAAACGCGACTTCCTGGGTTACATACGTTTCTGTGTTGGGCAATTGATAGGTGACAAGGTACGATTGAATCGCCCATTTTCCAAAAATGCTTGTATCACCTTGCATCGTGGTGCCTTCAACATAAGGTAATGTCAGCGCATCGTTCATAAACCAGCCATCAAAAGTATGGCCAAGTTTGGCATACGTTTGTTCGGCAATCGCTTCTTCCCATGATTGTAAGGTTGCTTCTACATTGGTTTGATAAGGTAATGCAATCGCATCGGTGGTTTCATTATCATCATTTAAGGTGATGGTGAGTTCATAAACATTCGTGTTGTAAGATGCATACAAGACAAAATTACTCGTCGGCATTTGATTTGGATCATAAGCCAAACTCAGTGCTTCATTTAAAAACCATCCTGTAAACGTATGGCCTTCTTTGGTTGGTTCATTTAAATCTAACGTCGTGTCAATAATGTAAAATTCAGGATTTGCATAAGCAACATTCCCACCATTTAAAACATATCCCACAGTAAAGACGTTTTGAATGGGTTTACCAAAAATGGTGATGGAGGTGGTTCTTGCGGCGATTGAGGTGATTGGATCTCCGCTAAAACCATTGGTCAAGTACCAATCTTGGTATAGATAGGTTCCATCAAAATATTCATAATCGATTGCAAATGCCTCATCCGTGCTCACCCGATAGGTGCTTTGACGAATCGTACCACCGGCGGAAAAATGAATTTGGTATAACCAAATAGAGGTGACAGTTGCAGAATAGTTTCCGGCTTGGTCAACCGTACGGGCTTGATATTCTCCAACCGTGGTCATGTTGACCGGCGAGCTGTAACTTTGCCAATTTCCAGATGGAATTTTATATTGATAGCCTGCAATACCGGCATCATCGGTGCCACCGCTGACGGATAACGCATATTGGTTATTTGAAGAAGTGGCTTGAATCGAAGGAGCGGTTGGTGGTGTGTTATCCACGATAATGTCACTACTATCTGGATTAATGCCATTTGGAATATAGGAGTTGGATAAATACCAAGACTTGAGCGACATTTGTTGCATTTGTCCACCCGTTGCAGCAGTAAATCCAGCATAGAAAAAGTTACTAATTTGACTATAGCTTGCGCTTCTTGATAAGAGGGCAGAAGCTGGTCTTGCTGGTCGACTGGTGGAAGGGCTTTCGTTATTACTTGTGGCAACCCGCAATTCTAGTATGCTCCGTGAATGGTCATATTCAATCCACGTGTGGAAGGCGCGAACCAATGCACCACTTGAGACACCGTTCCAGCGAGACAAATAGCTACCATCAAACACCGTACCTGCCGTACTCGAAGGTGAACCATTGGTGAAGACATCGCTCGACGCCATGCTTTCGCCACCATTATCGTAAAAATCAAATTCAATCCCAACGGAGTTGGTGATCCCTGAATAACCTAAACCGCCACCCAATGCGCCTAACGAGTTTGAGTTTGCGGCAATCACAAAAACATAGCCATCTGCTGGTCCTGGTGTTAGTTTATATATATTCATGACAAAGTAAGTTGAAAAGCCTGGACTGGTTGCATCCGCGGCGAGTTGTTCCTTTAAGAAAACGGAGGAAGCTTGACCACCACCGGTGGTCATGACAATCCCTTTGTTTGCATTTTTCGCAACCGTGACACCCGATCCTTGAATGTTAAAATCAGATAAAGATTGACTAGCATTGCCCAAATCATCTTGAGCAAAGCGTAAAACGGTGGAACCACCAGTCGCTTCTGCCTGAATGGTGTGTCTAGGAACGAGCCCACCCATGAATGACAAAGTGATGACAGCATAAACGATTTTTGAAAAGTTCATAACTCATTTAACATACCATAAAAACAACGAAAGTCAAAAATAGTTAACATATGTTAAGTAGTCTTGACTTATTTATCATTTCGAATATAATTCGGTCTTAATGGAGGTCTAAACATGTTAGACATTTTTTTAGGCGAATTCTTAGGCTTAGTCGTCTTTGTTCTAGTTCATGGTGGTATCTTAGCAAGCATGGCGCTCACTGGTAAAGTGAAAGAAGGAATAGCTGCTTTAGCAGTATTCTTAGGTATCTCTTTCGGTGTCTTTGCTGCAATCGCAGGCGGAAGTGGTGCCCACATTAACCCGGCAGTCACAATGGCTGTCTTTGTTAGTGGCGGTTTAGATGAAGTTGCAAACACATTAAATTCTTCTTCTTTCGTTTTGACCTTAATCTATATCGTTTCACAAATCCTTGGTGGTTTCGTTGGGGGCTTAATCTTATGGGTCATCTATCGCCCACAATTTAAAGCAGCAACTAATCCTTTAGCTCCTTTAACCGGTAACCCAGATCAAAAAGATTTGACACAAAACTTAATCACATCCTTCTTAGGTTCCTTTTTATTAGCTTTACTCGTTTTAGTCACCGTGACCTTAACGACCGGAACAAACCTCACCGCATTAGCAGTTGGTGCTGCAGTCTTAGCAGCCGCCCTTGCCGTTGGTGGTACCGCTTATTCCGTGCTTAACGTCGCTCGCGACTTAGGTCCTCGTTTAACTGCAACCGTCTTAAAGATTGGTCAACCAACTTGGGTTCCAGTTTTATTGCTCACCTTAGCGTCATTAGCTGGTGGTGCATTAGCCGGATTCGTTGTTACCTTAATTGGTTAATTCCAATTCATTGAACAAATAAAAATAGAGGCTTCATGCCTCTATTTTTTTATTGCTTCGATACATTGGGGGTCGTTGTGTTTGACGAGATTGACGTATGAACTGACTTGATAATGTGCCAAATTTGGAAAGTTCGTCGGCTTATAAAGGAAGGTTAGTTCATCCACGGGGGTCTTTGGGTGAACCCAGTGGCGATATTGATCAGGATTTAACATGACCGGGATTCGATCATGGATTGGTTTCATGAGGTCATTCGCCGCGGTGGTAAGCATCGCAGACCGAACGTGTTTGGTTTGATGTTCGTCTATCCATGATTGATAGATACCTGCAAAGACCAAAAATGGTTTATCGTGGTCATAGAACCAAAATGTGTTTGATGGTTTGGTTGTTCGTTGCCATTCATAAAAACCGGAAGCGAGGATTAAACACCGTTTGGTTTTCAGGGATTGCCGAAATAAGGTTTTCTCAAGGATAGTTTCTGACCGGGCATTGACCATGGGTTGGCGAAGGCCTTCCATTTTAAATCCCCAATTTGTTAAACCACCACGAAACCGCGTTCCATCGTGGATGAGGGTAATGATGGGATTGGTCGGTGCAACATTATAGGTTGGTAACGTTAACGTCTTTTCATTCAATTCCACAAGAAATTGATCATACAAAAATTGTGAGGTTGTTTGCCAAGTATGATGTAATCCAAATCGTCCACACATACTTCTTATTGTAAATTAATTTCACATAGAAGAAAAACATCTTATAATAATGAAGAAATGTGGCGTTGATGAAACGATGGTTGCTTATTACATCCTATTGATAGATGAAAGATTGAAATTAAAAAGTTAAGGGATTTGCATGCGTGATTCGAGGGGAAAGATTGAATGGTTGGCGAAAAAATAAAGTTTCTTCGTGTGCAAAAGAACATGAGCCAAGAAGCCTTGGCAAAAGCTTTGTTTTTTAGCAATCGAACGATTAGTAATTGGGAAAATAACCTCCGGGAAGTCAGCATGGAAAACCTTCAAAAAATTGCGAAGTACTTTTCGGTTACCTTGCAATATTTTTTAGAAACAACTGAAGTCACACCGACTGCAAAAGGTGCATATCAACAAGTGAAAATTAAAAAAATTGCGACCAGTGATAAATACTTTTTTTCAATTTTCGTTCTCGTTTTGGTCCAAACCAGTTTATTGTGGATTCCGTTATTTGATCGACTATTGTTTGCATCGTTATCGCTTCTATTTTGGATTGGCGTGATGATCACCTCCATCATTCGCTACACGTTTTATGATCGGATTCGCACCAAGTCTTTTTTTGTTCCTTTGGATGCAAGGTTGTATTACCAAACGAAGGTAAGTGATGAAGCAAGAAAACAATATGCGTCATTAAATTTATTTCATTACCTAACGTTGATCATTGTCTCCTTTTTCTTTTATTTAGCGGTCTTTGGTTTGGTTAACCTTCGACCGGAGGACCAGTTCTTTAATACCCTGATTATCGTTTTTGTTTTTTCTACAACTGGGTTTCATCTCTTGGTGATTGTCAAAAACCTGATCTCGGGATTACCAAAAAAAGAAATGGTCTATCTGAAAGATCGTTATGATTTTGATATGTTCATTCATCGTTCCATCGTCAGTCTTCATTATGGAATGACGGTTTTTATTCTGATTTATTTAAACATTTATAGTCAAGCTGATTATCCAAGTGACTTATTGATGTTCGCATTGTTGAACGGTTTATCGATGATTGCACTCTTAAGAGTATTGTTGGTGTTAAATGCAAAATTTTACGATTCATACAGCCTTTATTGCCACTATGTCGATACGAATCAAATAGAATTACTCCGCTAATCGACTTCCACAATGTGTGGAATAATTCCACAAGAACGGCTGAAATCTTCCTTTTATTTTTACACACTTTATATTGATGGTACTGGGATCCCGTGCCTGAAGATTTGAATGGGGAACCTAGGTATCAAAACGAATGACTCAGCCCAGTAATGTTCATTCAAATTGAACTGTCTTGATACTTAGATATCAGAATTCAGGCACTCAAGTTTGTGTTAAACTTAACGTGTGAAAATTTTAAAAGAACCACGTTATATTGATGTGTTAAAACGAGACGGAAACCTCTATATCGGTTTACCAGATCAATATGATCCTAACCTTCGTTATCCAGTCGTGTATTTCCATGACGGTCATAATTTATTTTATAAAGCCGATTCCTATGCAGGTGAAATATGGGATGTTCCAGGAGCGTTTCGGACCAAAGGCTTACCTGCATGTATTGTCGTATCCTTGAGTTGCGCCATGAAGGGTAATGCAAGGTTACAGGAATATAACATTTTTGATACTCGTTTTCCTTCTCATCCAACATGGATTGCCCATGGTCGCGGGATGGATTACTTAAATTATTTACTGTTTGATCTAAAAGAAGAAATTGATCGACGTTTTTCGACGTTAGCTGGACCTGAACATACGTATATGCTTGGAAGTTCCATGGGTGGCGTCATCTCCTTAGAGGCGGGTTTATTATTCCCAGAGATCGTTGGCAACGTTGCGGGTTTATCCAATGCTTTCTATGCATCAACCAAACAAATTCTTCAATTGATTGAGCAAAAACCACTGAAGCTTAACAAACTCTATTTAGATACAGGTGATGCTGAAGAAGGTTTAGAAATTGCCTCAATGTATATGCAAACCAATCTTGCAGTTAAGGACGCGATACTTAAAAAGAAAGCACGCACCCAATTTCGGTTTGAGATGATTAAAGGTGGTCAACATAACGAACCAGCGTGGCGAAAAAGACTTCCGGACATTTTAAAATTCTTAATGTTACCAATAAAGTGACGGTTAGGTTTGTTTAACTCATATAGGAGATAAAGATATGAATCAAGGAAAGTTAAGTCTATTGGCGATTGGGGCAGGTGCATTGTTGGTTGGATGTGGATTAAACCTACCTTCCGTTCCCAATAGTGAAGTCAACCCATTACCTTTAACCGAAGGTATCAAAGCCGCTTATGCAGAAAAAGCAATTGCAGGCGTGTCGATGCTCGCTTCAAGTGGTTTAATTGAAACCACCGCGGCAAATGCAGGACCATTGTTTGCCCAAGCATTCAATGCGATTGAGTTGGTTACAGAAGAAGCCTTAGTCGCAAAATTCACCGAATATATTGCGTTGATGGATCGTTTTCTAAGTGAAGAAGGTCAACCTTTCCAAGTCGTGGAATTGGTTTCTGACCGTGAAGCGTTTACGTACCGATTAAGTATCAACGTACAAGATTTAGCAGGCAATACGATGAATTATGAGATGTACTTTAACGTGAAAGAAGAAGTCATCGAGGAAGAAACCAGCTCTGAAATCACATCGAGTGAAATCATCACCTCCTCTGAAGATACGTCGATTGAACCAAGTACATCGAGCGAATTATTATCATCCGTTGATGGCACATCCACCGACATCACCTCCTCAGAAACCATCACCTCCAGTGAACCTACCTCATCTGAAGTCAGTTCGGAACCATTAGGACGCCGTGGCGATGATGAAGATGGCGATGAAAACGACGATGAAAATGAAACCGAAGAAGATGAAGCGCTAGAAGACAACGAAGAACGAGAAGAACATCACAACTATGATGATCAAGGATTACGCGATCGATCCGATGAAGATAGCTACCAAGACCATCATGATCGGGATTTTGATCAAGATGATGAAGTTTTATTAGAAGGGGTTGTCATCTTTGAAGGCGCAGAATATCAATTACTTGGTTTCCAAGAAGAAGATTTGGATGGCGTGAAGACAAAATTCTTTATCTCACTTGATGAATCGAATTGGATTAAGATCAAACGCGATATTGAAGTTGGCGAAGAAAAATATGATCTATCGATGATGAAGGATGGACAATTCTCAAAACTAACCTTTAAATCTGAAATCGAAGATAACGGAGACATTCAAATCAAGTTAAAAACGATCATGAATGGCGAACTCATCTCCTATAGTTTTAAAAAGCAAATCACCTTAGAAGGCGTTGAAGTGATTAAGATTCGGGTTGTTGAAGGGTCTGACATCCTTCACGTCCTTGCAGTTCCTTCCATTGATGACGTCACCAATGAAACCATTTACACCTTTTACGTTCGTGAATCCAACCATGGTTATGAAGGTCGCCCAGGCGGTGATGGTGGTCGTGGGCACTAGAGATTAAGTCAATCCTTAAAGACGCAAAGGTGGTATGAACATACCGCCTTTTTTATTTGACTGAAAAGATCGTTTCAACCTCACACGATACCAAGATCGAATCCACAAGCATGGTTTCATAAAGACCATTTTCAATACAGTGTTTGATGAC